>CAYQLN010000010.1:0-11907 GCA_964418455.1 uncultured Christensenella sp. | reverse complement strand
TATGGAGGTAAATAACATGAAGCAATACGATAAAGTAGAACTAATTTCAGAAAAGAGAAAATTTACAGATTTAGGTCTTAAAAAAGGAAGAACGGGAACAATTTTAGGACCGAAGAGAAACGGCTATTGGTACGTTGTCTTTGATGGCAAAGTATTTCAAAGAGAAGATGGCATATGGGATTCAACGGATATTGGTGCGGCAGTTTTAGATGAAGACGTTAAGGTAATTTGGGAATGCCCCGACTAAAACTCAATCAAAGTTCAATGAGAGTGGTATACGTGCTGTCAATCGGAGTCTCGCCTAATCACGCGGTTCGGTTTTTCCCTATATAACAAACGCCCTCGGTGGCTACCGAGGGCGAATTTATTTTTAAATATTGTTTATGTATTACGTCGTTAAAAATTTCAGTCGGCGATATGAACGGTAATTTCAGAAAACTTTTTAAGGAGTTACTCTGTTTATATCTCTCGGGAACATGGTTGCGTTTCGAACGTTTTTGAATCCTAAAAGATGCATCGTAAGCCTTTCGAGTCCTATTCCCAAACCTCCGTGAGGGGGCGCGCCGTATTTATGAAGGAGCAAATAGGTTTCGAACTCTTCGGGGTTCATTCCGCACTTAACCATTTTTTGAACTTGCTCGTTATAGTCGTGTATGCGTTGTCCGCCGGAAGTAATTTCTAAGCCTCTGAACAAAAGGTCGAACGATAAAGTATATTCGGGATCTTCGGGGTCGTCCATAGTGTAGAAGGGACGTTTTTTCGAGGGGTAGTGGGTAACGAAAAGGAAGTCGCTGCCGAGTTCTTTTTTTGCCCATTTGCCGAGTAACTCTTCTTCTTGCGGATCGAAATCTTTCATGTCGGTGGGTTGGTATTTGAATTTTTCCATAATCAATTTTTTGGCGTCCATAAACTTTATAGACGGAATTTCGGTTATTTCGGGGATATCCGCTTTAAGCAATTCCGCTTCCTTCGCGTATTCCGTTTTTAACAAATTCATTATGTATTTCAACGCGCCCGTTTCAATATTCATAATATCTTCGAAACTTTCGATAAATCCCATTTCGAAGTCCATAGAGGTATATTCGTTAAGATGACGCGAAGTATCGTGATGTTCCGCGCGGAACACGGGCGCGATTTCGAATACTCTTTGATAAACGCCCACTAACGCCTGTTTATATAATTGCGGAGATTGCGCAAGATATACTTGTTTTCCAAAATAATCGAGTTTGAAGACGTTGGTTCCGCCTTCCGCGCCGGCAAAATTGATTTTGGGAGAACGAATTTCGGTGAAATCCTGCGATTGCAAATATTCCCTGAATCCGCGCTGAATGCCTTCCTGTATTTTGAATATGGCGCGTTCTTTGGGATTGCGCATGGAAATAGGCCTTAAATCCAAAATGGTGGATAGGGCAATGTTGTCGAGTTGTTTTTTGTTTATGACTATCGGCAAATTCTCTGCGGGCAGTGAAAGAATTTCGATATCGTGTATTTGCAATTCGTATCTGTCGTTTCCTTTTGCGTCTTTGCTGGAAACCACTTTTCCGAATACTTTAACGCACGCTTCTTCACACAGTTTTTCGTCTAATCTGTAATCGCCGAATTCGGGAGCGTAAACGCATTGAACGACGTCGCGCGCGGTTCTGATAAGAACGAACGCAAAGCCCGTCATCTCTCTGATGCGATGAACGTATCCCGTAATAGAAACGGTTTTTCCGTCGTAATTTTTAAAATCTTCGAATTTAACCGAATTGGTTTTGATTTCGCCGTTTAAGGTTTTCATATAATAACCGCCTTTTCAAAATTATAGATATATTACCACCAAACGCCGTTCTAAATCAAGCGAAAAAGGTATTTTTTGCCGACCTGACGAAAAAAATTAAATTAAAAACGATATATTTAAAAAAAAGGGGTTGAAAAAAGCAAACCTTTATGCTAAAATGAGTAGGAAAATTTATAGATTACTTTTTGGGAGTGTGTATTTTTATGAAAATCGCCGTATCTGCGGAATCGACTTGCGACTTAGGAAAAGACTTAATTGAAAAATTCGACATAAAAACAATTCCGTTCGAGGTAGTTCTCGGCAACGATTTTTATAAAGACGGCGAAGTGAAAGCGGAAGATATTTTCGATTTCGTTGCCAAAAACAAAATTCTTCCTAAAACGAACGCTATAAACGAGTTCGAATACACGGAGTATTTCCAAACCATAAAAAAGGAATACGACGCCGTCATACACGTTAGTTTGTCGAGCAATATAAGTTCCTCGTGCGCTAACGCAAAGCGCGCCGCGGAAAATATGGAAAACGTTTTCGTGGTGGACAGTCTGACCCTTTCTTCCGGCATAGGGCTTTTGGTGCTTTATGCGAAAAAACTTGTCGACGAAGGGCTGTCGGCGCAAGAAATATACGAAAAAGTTCAAAACAGAACTTCTTCCGTTCAAGCGAGTTTCGTTGTCGAAAGGCTGGATTATCTTTATAAGGGCGGGCGTTGCAGCAGCCTCGCTCGTTTCGGCGCGAACCTTTTGAAACTCCGTCCGAGAATAGTTTTGAAAGACGGAAAAATGGGTTCGGATAAGAACTATAAGGGAAAAATGGGTTCCGTCATAGCGAAATACGGAAAAGATATTTTTGCCGATTTCAACACGCCCGATTTGGAAAACGTGTTTATAACGTGCAGTTCCGCCACCGAAGAAATGATGAACGCCGCAAGAGAAGCGGTTAAAGACTTAGGCTTCAAAAACGTTTACGAAACGAGGGCGGGCGCGACAATAACCAGCCATTGCGGAGAAAACACTTTGGGAATTTTGTATTTTAACGACGGCGTGAAATAAGAAGGGAACGACAAAAAGACTAAACGCGGTATTAAACGGATCGCCTTTCGATTCGCGGGGGCGGTTCGTTCGATAAATAATATTTATTTGACTTTTTAGACCAAAAAAGGAGAAAAGTTATGAAAAATTTCTTTATTAAAATTTGGAACGCTTGTTACTATTTCGTTCAAGACGTTTGGAACACGATCGTAACTGGTTCCGCCGACGGAAAAGGAACGGGCGGGCTTAACGGAACGGGGTTCGGTTTGGGATTGTTTATCATCATTCTGGTCGCGCTTGTGGGCGTTATAGTTTTGCTTATAGTGCTCGGGGCGAAGAGAAAACGTAAAAAGAAAGCGGCAAAGGCGGCGGCAAAAGCGGCTTCCGAACAGCAAACGACTGCCGAAAACAAACCCGTACAAGTAGAAATCAAGGTAGTTGCGGAACAAAAGGCGCAAGAAAGCGAACCTGCTAAGCCCGCGCAAGATACAACCGTTATCGCAACGGTAGATACTCAGCCCGCGGCGGAAGAGATTACGCTCGAAGAAGTAAAAGAAGAAAAGAAACCCGCGCAGGAAATGGTCGTTCCCGAGGGAGAGGAAGCAAGAAAAACGCAAATCTTGCTTACTACGCTTAAAACGGGAAGAGAGCATCCGTTGTACGGCGGAAAACCTGCCGACGATATTAAATACGACGACGGCTCGGTCGCTACCGTTATAGAAGAACCGGAAGAAGAGGAATACGAAATTCTTTCCGTCGTAGAAGAAAAACCCGAAAAGAAAAAATCCGCGAAAAAGAAAGCGGATAAAAAACCCGCGGAAAAAACGGTGGAAAAGACCGTTGTTTACGCCGTTGACGACGACGAGAAGAAGGCTTTGAAAGCGGAAATAGAAAAACTTCGCGCAGATAAAGAAGCGGAAAAAGAAGCGCGTCATAAAGCCGAACTCGATTCGAAAAACGCGGAAATAGAACGCTTGAAGAAAGAAAAGGAAACGGAAGCGGCAAAGGCTGCGGAAATCGCAAGGCTTAAAGCAGAAAAGGAAGCGGCGGAAAAACAAGCAAAAGCGGAGGCCGAACAGGCTAAAAAAGAAGCGGAAGCGGAAAAAGCAAAGGCTAAGGCTGAAGCGGAAAAAGCAAAGAGAGAAGCGGACGAAAAAGCCAAAGCGGAAGCGGAAAAAGCTAAAAAGGAAGCGGAAGCGGAAAAAGCAAAAGCTAAGGCAGAAGCGGAAAAAGCCAAGAAAGAGGCAGACGAAAAAGCCAAAGCGGCGGCTGTTGCTGCAAGCGCGGCGGTAGCGGCGGCGGAAAAGAAAGCCAAAGAAGAAGTTGAAAAAGCAAAGAAAGAAGCGGACGCGAATAAGAGCGTAGACGATAAAAAGTATTCCGGTAAATGGTCTATCGAAAAGAAGAGCGACGACGAGTTCGTTGCAAAACTTTCCGCTCTTAACGGCGAGGTTATGCTTTCGAGCGAGATTTATTCCACCGAAAAAGGCGCGAGAAACGGTATCGCAACGCTTATAAAGAACGTAACCAATACCGGCAAGTTCGAAATATATCAAGACAAGAACAAAAATTATTACTATAAACTTAAAAACGCTACCAACAGAATATTGTGCGTAGGCGAAATATACAAAACCAAAGACCAATGCGAAAAGGCGGTGGAATCCGTTAAGCGCATAGCGGCTAACTCTATTATAATGACCGAACTCGTTGAAGCAAGCAACTACGTTAACTACGAACCCGAAGCGTTCGATGAAAACGAGGTTATGGCAGGAGTAAAAGGCAAATGGGTTATAGAAGCCAATGCGGAAGGTAAATTCAACGCTAAGTTATATGCTTCTAACGGGCAGTTGATGCTTGCCACCGAAGAGGTTTCGCAAGAAGACACCGCAAAGCAAAACGTAAAATCCGTTAAAAAGAACGCGTTAGACGGTAATTTCGTAATAGATAAAGATAAATTCGGCAGATTCTATTATAAACTCCGCAACGCGCAAAAAACCGTTATTTGCATAGGCGAGTCTTATGACAACGTAGAAAGTTGCAAAAACGCGATAGAATCCGTTCGTCGTTTTGCATACAACTCTCCGATAACGGTAGGCGCGCAAGACGAAGCGGCGGCAACCGCCGTCGTTACGGAGAAAAAACCCGCGGCTAAAAAATCGGCGGCTAAGAAATAATAAAGAAAGTTCTTAATAAAAATCTTCCATTTGAAATGGCGCGTCACGTAGAATTTTTTTAGAACAATATAAAAGATTAGCACACTATGATTCACTGAAAGTGAAAGGTAGTGTGCTTTTTTTATAGACGAATATATCGAAAAAACCGTGACAAACGCATAAAAAATTCGATTTGATATTGATAATGATTTGTTCGTGTGATATAATTTATTAAATGTATAAACTCTTTAATCGTTTGATTGCGGATTATCGTTTTTCGTAAATCGCGATAAACGACGGCGAGGAGAAAGTTATGCCTGCAAGCACGGAAAACTTAATGAAAAAGGATAATGCCGAACTTATCAGACCGCTCAAAGGAGATAATACGGAGAAAATTGCCGAAAGCAAAGCCGTGGAAATTATTTTTAACGTTAACGGCGGAGAGTATTTAGCTTTCGGCACGGCTGCCGTCGCTCCTCAACCGATAGACGTTTCTGTGGCGGACGAGCCTTTTTACCGCGTTAAAACAAAACGCGGGTTTAGGTATGCGCTTTATCGTGCGAATAAAAGGTTTTTGGATATATTCCTCGGAACGATTGCGTTAATAGCGCTTTCGCCGTTTATATTGATCGCTCTTTTCGTTAAGTTTTTAGAAGACGGAAAGAACCCCGTATACGTGCAAAAGCGCGTGGGAAAAGACGGTAAACTTTTTAATTTTTATAAGATACGAACCATGTGCGTGGGTGCGGAAGGAATGAAAGACGATTTGATTTCCAAAGGTCTTAACGAAGCGGACGGCGCGGTTTTTAAGATAAAAGAGGATCCGAGGATTACCAAAATAGGTAAAATATACAGAAAACTTTCCATAGACGAAATTCTGCAACTTATAAACATAATAAACGGGACGATGAGCATAGTCGGTCCTCGTCCGCCGTTGCCGAGAGAAGTGGAAACGTACGGCGAATACGAAAAGCAAAGATTGTCCGTTAAGGGCGGATTGTTGTGTTTGTGGCAAGTGGAAAAAAACAGACACCAAATAAAATTCGAAGATTGGGTTAAACTCGATTTAGAATATATCGAAAAACAAAGTTTATGGTTAGATATTAAAATCGTGGTTAAAGGCGCGGTTATGGTATTGTTTGACAGAACGGGGGAATAAAAATGAAAGGAATAATTTTGGCGGGAGGTTCGGGAACGAGGCTTTATCCGCTTACGAAGGTAACTTCCAAGCAGTTGTTGCCCGTATACGACAAACCGATGATATACTATCCGCTCTCCGTTTTAATGAATGCCGGGATAAGGGATATACTCGTGATATCCACGCCGCAGGATACGCCGAGGTTCATCGACCTTTTAGGCGACGGAAAGCAATTCGGAGTGCGTTTGTCTTATGAGGTTCAACCCTCGCCCGACGGGCTTGCGCAAGCGTTTATTATCGGCGAAAAGTTCATCGGCGACGACGACGTCGCTATGATTTTGGGAGATAATATTTTTGCGGGCCACGGACTGAAAAAACGAATGAAAAAGGCTGTCGAGTCGGCAAAAAAAGGCAACGGCGCGACCGTTTTCGGATACTACGTAGACGACCCCGAAAGATACGGAATAGTGGAATTCAATAAAGAAGGCAAAGCCGTTTCCATAGAAGAAAAACCGAAGTTTCCGAAAAGCAATTATTGCGTGACGGGCTTGTATTTTTACGATAACGAAGTCGTTAAATTCGCAAAAAAACTTAAACCGAGCGCGAGAGGCGAGTTGGAAATTACCGATCTGAATAAAATATATTTAGAAAAAGGCAATTTAAACGTAGAAATTCTCGGACAAGGTTTCACTTGGTTAGATACGGGCACCCACGACAGTTTGGTAGAAGCGACCAATTTCGTTATGCAAATGGAAAATCATCAACACAGAAAAATAGCGTGTTTAGAGGAAATCGCATATCTTAACGGTTGGATAACGAAAGAGCAAATAGTTGAAGTTTGCGAAAAAATGAAAAACAGTCGATACGGCAAGTATCTTAAAGACGTTATAGACGGAAAATTTTTAGACGGTTTATATTAAAAAGGAAAAAATATGAAAATTATCGTAACAGGCGGCGCAGGGTTTATAGGCTCTAATTTTATATTTTACACGTTAAACACACACCCCGATTATAGAGTGATATGTCTTGACAAACTTACTTATGCGGGCAATCTTTCCACGCTCGAAAGCGTTATGAATAACCCGAATTTCCGGTTCGTTAAGGGCGATATATGCGACAGAAACGGGGTGTATAAACTATTTGAAGAAGAAAAACCCGATATGGTGATAAATTTCGCCGCGGAGTCCCACGTGGACCGTTCGATAGATAATCCCGAAGTATTTTTGCAAACCAATATATGCGGCACGGCTGTTTTAATGGACGCGTGCAGGAAATACGGCATAAAAAGGTATCATCAAGTATCGACGGATGAAGTTTACGGAGATTTACCGCTCGACAGACCCGATTTGTTTTTCACCGAAACCACGCCCATAAAAACCAGCAGTCCATATTCCTCTTCCAAGGCGGGCGCGGATTTGCTTGTTCTCGCATATTACAGAACATACGGATTGCCCGTCAGCATTTCAAGATGCTCCAATAACTACGGACCGTTTCATTTCCCGGAAAAACTTATTCCGCTCACTATATCCAACGCGCTTAACGATAAACCGCTTCCGGTTTACGGCAAGGGCGAAAACGTTAGGGATTGGTTATACGTGGAAGACCATTGCAAAGCCATAGACTTGATTATACATAAAGGTTCGGTCGGAGAAGTGTATAACGTCGGCGGGCATAACGAGATGAAAAACATAGATATAGTAAAACTCGTTTGCAAACTTTTGGGTAAAAGCGAAAGTCTGATAACTTTCGTCACCGATAGAAAGGGGCACGATATGCGCTATGCGATCGACCCTTCCAAGATTCACCGAGAACTCGGCTGGTTGCCGGAAACAAAGTTTCAAGACGGAATAAAAAAGACCGTCGAGTGGTATTTGAATAACCGAGAATGGTGGGAAACCATTATAAGCGGCGAATATAAAAATTATTATGAAAAACACTACGGTAATCGATAAGATGGATAATAAGGAATTGAAAATATTCGTAACCGGCGTCGCCGGGCAACTCGGCTTCGACGTCGTTCACGAACTTAACGGGCGAAACGTTTCCGTCGTTGCCAGCGACTTAGCCGTAGAATATTCAGGGCTTTTTAGCGAAGTTATAGGAAAGAGCGTGCCTTACGTGCCGCTCGATATTACCGACGCGGAAAAAACGGAAAAAGTTATCTGCGAATTAAAGCCGAACGTCATTATACACTGCGCAGCGTGGACTGCCGTAGACCTTGCGGAAGACGAGGATAAAAGAGATAAAGTTTTCGAAATAAACGGCGGCGGAACGGCGAATATCGCGAGGGCGGCTAAAAAAATCGACGCGAAAATGATTTATATCAGCACGGATTACGTGTTCGACGGCAACGGACAAACGCCTTGGAAACCCGACCAAAAAGATTACGCGCCGCTTAACGTGTACGGGGAAAGTAAACTTAAAGGCGAACTCGCCGTGGCGACTACGCTGGAAAAATTCTTTATAGTTCGTATTGCTTGGGTATTCGGCAAAAACGGGAAGAATTTTATTAAAACAATGTTGAACGTAGGCAAAAAATTTGATAAAGTCAGGGTGGTTAACGACCAAATAGGCACTCCTACCTATACGTTCGACCTCGCAAAACTTTTGGCGGATATGGCTCGATCGGATAAATACGGATATTATCATGCCACCAACGAGGGCGAATATATAAGTTGGTTCGACTTTACCAAGGAAATTTATAAACAAGCGAAACTCGAAACGGAGGTCGTTCCCGTGTCTACCGAAGAATACGGACTGTCAAAAGCAAAAAGGCCGTTTAACAGTAGGTTAGACAAGTCGAAACTTGCGGAAAACGGATTCCGGCCGTTACCCGATTGGAGGGACGCTTTAAATAGATATTTGAAGGAAATCGGGGAAATATGATACCTAAAATCATTCATTATTGCTGGTTCGGCAGAAACGAAAAAAACAAACTCGTGAAAAAGTGTATGAAGTCGTGGAAAAAACTTGAAAAAGCGGGTTACGAAATAAAGGAATGGAACGAAGATAATTGCGATATGAACGAAAATAAATTCGTTAAATATTGCTACGAAAATAAGAAATGGGGTTTTTTGGGCGATTATTTCCGTTACAAAATAATATACGAAAACGGCGGTATATATCTCGATACCGACGTTTTGGTATATAAAACTTTCGACGACTTGCTCGATTGCGATTATTTCGGCGGATTTATATACGATTGCGCGCTCGGAACCGCGGTGTTCGGCGGCGTTAAAGGCAATTCGGTGTGCAAAGACTTGAAAAACTTTTGGAACGAAACGGAAGAAGTTCCCGTGTCTAACGGCGTGGTTACCGAGTATTTTTATGAAAACGTTAAAAACTTTTTGCTAAACGGAAATCGCCAAACGATAGTAAACGAACTTAACGAAAGAATAGAAATTTATCCGAAAGAAGAATTGGAGTCGGGCAAGTTTATAGGTAAATCGCATACGCTGCATTTTTCGGATTGTTGTTGGGGGAATATAAAAAAGCGAATGTCCGCGACCGTTAAATTTGCCGCGGCGAAACTGCCCGTGAATTTTATGGCGAAAAGAAAAATCAAAAAAGCGGAAAAATATTTAAAAGCAAACGGAAAATATCAAGAATGGTATTTTTCGACCGTTAACGGGGAAAAGGAATGGTAGAACGTTGAAAATTATCGAAAAAATAAAAAAAGGGAATCTTTTAGAGTCGGTTATCGATAATATCGAGGCTAAAATTAAATATCGCGACGAGTACATAAAATACAGGCACAGACAGGTTATTGGCTATAAAAGGAGAATGCAGTATTATCGCAAACTGAAAAAAAAGATTTTAACGCCCGTTTTGAAGGAATTTAAAAAGACCTCCGAACAACAAAAAACCGTTAACAAAACTATATGGTTTTGTTGGTTTCAAGGCTTTGAAAACGCACCCGAAACGGTTAAAGAATGTTATAAATCGATAGAAAGATTGCTCGTTAAAGAAAAGGGATATAAAATAACGATTATAGACGAAAAAAATATGTTCGACTACGTTAGTTTTCCCGAGTATATAATCGAAAAATACGAAAAAGGAATAATTTCCAAAGCGCATCTGTCGGATATTTTAAGGACGGAACTTTTGTGTAGATACGGCGGTTTATGGATAGACTCCACCGTGTTTTTGACGGGGAACGGATTTATTGATTTCGTTGAGAAAACGGATTTGTTTTCGCCGAGCAAATGGCTTTTTTATAATGCGGAAGTTATGTCTAACGAAAGCTGGTTTATTTATTCCGTTCGAAATCACGACGTTTTGAATCTAACTTTGAAATGTTTATATAAATATTGGGAAAAATACGATATTCTCCTCGATTATTTTTTATGGCACTTATTTTTTGCGATGAGCGCGGAATATTTGAAAGACGATAAAATAAAAAATATGCCCTATATTTGCGCATATTCGTGCGACGTTCTCGCGCAAGCGTTAACTTTAAAAACGGACAAGAATCAAATCGAAAGCATAACGTATCAGTCGGACATACACAAATTGAGTTACCGATACGATATAGATTGGAAAGAAATAAAAGAAAAATACGGGGAAATACTCGGATTTAATTAGAGGTTGATATGGGACAGATAAAAGTTGAAAAATGCGACATAGAAGGACTTTACGTAATAACGCCCGCCGTTCACGGCGACGACAGGGGGTATTTTACGGAGACTTATAACTATAACGATATGAAAGAGCAAGGGCTGGATATGATTTTCGTTCAGGACAACCAAAGTATGTCTAAAAAGGGCGTGTTGAGGGGCTTGCATTTTCAGAAAAAGTTTCCGCAAGGCAAACTCGTCAGGGTTATTCGCGGAAAAGTTTTCGACGTGGCCGTGGATATAAGAAAGGGCAGTAAAACGTTCGGCAAGTGGTTCGGTATAGAACTTAGCGCCGAAAACAAAAAGCAGTTTTACGTTTCGCCCGGTTTTGCGCACGGTTTTTTGGTGCTTTCGGACGAAGCGGAATTTTGTTATAAAGTAACCGATTTTTATCATCCCGACGACGAGGGCGGAATTGCTTGGAACGATCCGGATATAGGCATCAAATGGCCCGAAGTTCAGGGAACGTATAAAGGAAGCGCATGTACGAACGGATATAGTCTTAGCGACGGCGCGCCCGTTCTTCTTTCCGATAAAGATAAACTGAATTTAACTCTGAAAGAAACGATAAAATAGAAGGAAACGCTCGATGACAAAAACCGCGCGAAAACTGAATATCGTTATGATAGGTCAAAAAAACGTTCCGTCGCGCGACGGAGGAATAGACGTCGCGGTGGGATTGCTTGCGCCCGAACTCGTTAAACGCGGAAACGACGTTTTGCTTATCAATCGAAAAAGAAAGCGTTCCGATATTTCCGAAACCGCGGAGTATAAAGGGTGTAGAAGAACGGAGTGTCGGACGATAAGGAAAAAACGTTTAGATACGCTCGTATACGCCTATTTTGCCACAAGAAAAGCAAAAAAACTCGCCTCGAAGGGTTTTGCGGACGTGATTCATTTTCACGCGGAAGGGTCTTGCTTTTTTCTTTATAAGTTCCCTAAGCGCGAAAAAAGAAACTACAAAATAGTAGTAACCGTTCACGGCGTGGATTCTTTGCGCTCGAAATGGAAAGGACTCGGCAGTTCGGTTTTGAAAACGTGCGAAAAAAGAATAGTTAAATATGCCGACGAAATTATCGTTCTGTCGAAAAAAGATCAAGAATATTTCTTAAAAAAATACGGCGTAAAATCTACGGTAATTCCTAACGCGGCGGAAGAGCCCGTTTTTAGAAAAGCGAATATAATAACCGAA
>CAYQLN010000009.1:0-12311 GCA_964418455.1 uncultured Christensenella sp. | reverse complement strand
TAATCTAAAACCTTTCTCTTCCAAAACACACCTTGATGACGATATGAGTTTCTTAAATTACTTTTCTTTTGAGCAGTATATGGATAATATCTAGGTATATCACGATAGAACGTGCAATTTCTTCTTAGTTCTCTTGACACCGAACTAACGTTTCTACCTAATAATTTTGCGATTTCACGATAACTTTTGCCTTTTACGTAGTATTCTCGTAGACAACAACGCTCTTCTATGGTAAAATGACGGTAGTTCATATATTTCTCCTTGGTACAATGTTTTGTCGTTATTACTATTTTACCATAGATTTATATGAACTTCTTTTTTTATTTCTAAGTGTTGCACTTAATAGTATAATTCACCTTATTAAAAAATAAGGCGGGTTTTCCCCGCCTTATCGAGAGTTTGATTTATGCGTTTTCCTCTTGAACGGCCGCTTTTGTTTTCTTTTTGTTTTTTCCGAAATTCTTGAAACAACTCCAAAGCGTATCCGTTAACCCGAAAGCAGTGAATAAAGCGGAAGCGCCGCCGACCAAAACGTGAAGTCCCAAAAGTTTCAGATAGCCGGTGCCGAGAATAAGCAACAAAAGAGTTGCGCAACCGAGCGCGATAGCCATAAAGGTTATTCTTAACACGCTCTCTTTAACGGCAAGCGCGCCTATTTCTCTATAAGAAGATTTTTCATACGCCACGTTTCTGGAAATTTCTCTGCCGCGATTGACGATGCCGATAGACAAAATTGCCGCCAAAACCGCCGAAAGAACAGCCGTGCAAGCGATATAAGGACTTGCGGGGATTCTGGCAAGCGCAACGAGCGCAACGGACAGAACAGCCGCGCACACCGAAGAAATCAACGCGGTTAAGGCACCCGATAACTTTTCCATAAAGAACAAATACGCGGTGCAAACGATTATCGCAACGCAACCCGCTATTATAACCCCTTTAACGTCTTCGTTAACGCGGTTATGGGTCGTGCTTGTTTCCACCGTAACGTTAAGCCCCGTGAGAGCGCCGCCCTTTTCGTTAAATTCCGTTTCTATTTTGGTTGCGAGTTCGGTTTTCATATCTTCGAGTTCGAGAGTGTTCTTGAAAACGGAACCGTTTTTCAATTTGTATATCAACACCTCGCCGTCTTCAAGTTCTTGAAAGGCATAATCCGCCGTTTTAATACCCTTTTCTTTGAAATAATCGTTGGCGACCCCTTTCATAACGCTTTCCGCGTCGCCGAGGTTACTTTCGACTTTCACGGTTATTTCGTATCCGTCGGAATAATCGACCGTTTGATTAAACCCGAAAACACCGAGCAAAGTCATTCCTACGACCAAAAGAACGAGCGCAACGACTACGAATAATTTGAACCTGTCTAAATTTAACTTTTTCATAGTTTATGCCTCCTTCTTTTTGATATTGAGAAATTTTTCTTTGTTTTTGACAAGCGGAAGAATAAGCGCCGTAAACATTCTGGAAACGAGGATATTAACCGCGAAAGAAATCGCCGCGCCTATTCCGAACGATATTGCGAAAGTTTTAACCACGCCTTTCGTTAAGGCGAACAGCGAAAGCGCGATTACAACCGCAACGACGTGAACGTTAAGTATCGGGAACAAAGCGCGCTTATAGCCCGTTTTGACCGCGCTCTTAACGGTTTTGCCGTTTGCGCCCTCTTCGCTTATGCGTTTAATAATCATAGTCAATCCGTCCGCGCACAACACGGTTGCAAGCAATCCGCCGATTATGCCGCCGATAGAAAAATTTATTCCAGGAACGGCAATCATCATAGCCGTTTCCACCAAGATAAAGGTTAAAAGCGAAAGCGCGGAAACCACGCCGTAGCCTTTATATTTAACGAAAAACGCAACGGTTGCGGCGAGCGCGAGCGCAAACACCGTTATCCCCGCCATCATCGCGCCGGTTTCGCCGATGGGAGCGGTTATTTCCATTCCCTCGTCCGCACCGGTGAACTTATATGCAAGCCCGCCGGTGGAAAGTTGAAGTGCCAACTGCTTCGCGCCGGTTTCGCTGGAATTGCTGATATAAACCGTTCTTCCGCTGAACACGTCTTTCGTGATTGCGGTAGAACCGTCCATAATAGTGGTATCGCCGAGTTTAATACCCATATAATACGACGCGCTGTTTTCGGTTGCGGTATCGATAGCCGCCATAAGTTCGTCGTACGCGGTCTCCGTAAAGGTTAACCCGACCTGATATACTTCTTCGCCGCTGTCGTTATAGCCCGAACCATTATAAGTCGCGCTTTCAATTGCGGTTATATCTTCAAAAATCGTGGTAGCGGGGTTCGCGCTTTCGCCGCCGACGAAATTAACCGTTCCGTATGCGGTTACCGTTTGTATATCGCTCGATATATTATCGGTATTTTTAACGCAAATTCTAATTTTGTAATCGAGGTCCTTTTCGTCTATCCCGTGAACGACGGGTTTAATCGCGGTAACGGAATATACGGTATAACCGAGTGATTCCATTCTTTGAGAAAGCGTGTCGATAACCGCGTCTACGTCGGTTATTTCTTCGTCGTTATCCTCGTCAAGTTCCAGCGTGTACGCCACGCCGCCCGCCATATCGTAATCGAGGTCGATTGCGCCGACTATCGAATTATAATCTTTCACGCCGAAAGAAAACCTTGCGAAAGTCAGAACCAAAAGCGCGGCGAGCAAAACGCTTACTATGGATAATAATGTTATTGCCTTACCTTTTTTCATTGCCTTTTTAATCCTCCCGAATATCGCCGCCGAAATTACCGACGGCATACTATTCGTATCTTAGCAATTATACACTACAAATCGCCTTTCGGTCAATAGAAAAAACAAATTTTTTTGCAATTAAAACAGCCTTTTGCTTCATTTTATTAAAAAGTTTTTCCGCGTTAAAGTTTTTTCATCGTTGCCGCGTTTTTAAAACTTTTAAAACCGAGCGCTTTTTAATACATCATATAAAGCCATATATAGTCTTATACTAACGAGTACCGATTTAAATCGTTAAAAAAAATGACGAAAATCGGAAAATAAAAAAAATAATTGCAAATTAAACGCAACTATGATAGAATGAAATCACCACATATTTTAATATTATTCCCGCAAAAGGAGAATGCTATATATAAAACGCGTTCTCTCACTCTTTTTGCGAGAAAAAAATATGTGGTAATATTTGGGAGACGTGTTTTTGGTGCGTCTTCTAAGACGCACTTTTTTTATATTGCAGCCTAATTTGTTCATTTTTATTGCAAAAAGATATTTGTTGTGCTAAAATATTCATCGCAGCAATTTTTTGAATAGGAATAAAAGGCAACAGGCATACTATGATAAAAACGTATGCCCTTATCCCTGTTGCCTAATGACAGTCGAAAAATTGTTGCAAATTTCGGGCAGAGCGTTTTTTAGTGCGCTTTCGGGCGCACTTTTTTCGTTAAAAGGGAGGAACTATGATTTATACGGAAGAATATTTAAAAAAATTGAAAATTTTAACTCTTCGCGAAATCGGAATCGAACTCGGCGTTAAAGCGCCTACTTCGTTAACCAAGGCAAAATTGATTGAGGCTATATTAAAGGTTTCTAACGGTCAAACGGAACCATATCGTTCCAATAAAGGCAGACCCGCGAACAAAATTACCATCGGGGTTATGAGCAGCCTTTTCGCAACCGAAGAGAACGCAAACGAAGCGATAACGAGAATCAATCAAAAAATAGAAGAGTTAACGGATAAATTCAAAACCGAACTTACAGAATTTATTAACGGCACGTTGAGAAAATATTAGATAATGCATAGCGGAAATATTATGTCCGAAATATTTCTGCATTCTTTTATTTCAAAACACCGCTAATAAAATCTTCTTTCTTAAAAAATTATGAAAGATTTAACTTTTGTATCGAAAAATAGATGCAAAACAATTTTTTGTTGCCATTTTTTAATTCACTTTTTTATCTAATCCACAACCAAATATAAATTTCTTTTCACTCATAAGAGCACCTACCTTTCCCCGTTTAGCCGTTAGGTCAACTATAGTTTTTTAATATCTACAATTATGTAGAATTTCTTTTATTATAATCTACAATTATGTAGAAGTCAACAAAATTCTACAAAAAAGTAATAAAATTTTTTAAAGGAGAATTTATAATGATTAATTACGGCAAAGCATTAAAATATCAAAGAAAATTAAATAAAAAAACACTTATTGAGATAGAAAAAGAAACAGGAATAAGCAATGCAAATTTAAGCAGATGGGAATGTGGTAAAAATTTACCAAATATAGATTTTTGCGTAAAATTAGCAGATTTTTACGAAATAACATTAGATGAGTTAATAGGACGAGAAATAAAAAAGTAACACAAAGTGTATTTAACAAGACTCGAAGACGAGTTCGGAAATAAAATAGACTAAATTTTTAATTTTTTAAATTTATCTTATTTCAAAAATATATTTCTTTTCACTCATTTTTAATACCTCCTCGCCTACCGAGTGATTTCGTAGGCTTTTAAAATATTTAATGAATATATTCACTATTTGTAATTATATAGTGTAAATATGCACTTGTCAAGACTTTTAGTGAAAAAATTCACTAAAATAAAAAAAGGGGTAAAAACATGACTAAAATAGAAATAGGAAAAAACATAAAACAAATAAGAGAAATAAAAAAAATATCAAATTACATATTAGAAAAAAACACAAATATAGATCACAGTTTATTATATAGATATGAAAGCGGAAAAACCGAACCATCAATAACGAATTTAATAAAATTAGCAGATTATTATAATATATCTCTTGACGAACTCGTTGGCAGAGATTATTTTTGATAAATCCGAACTGATTTTTGCTGTTTATATTACATAAAGTCATATATAAAAACCAAAAAAACGCAAAAAAACACTTAAAAATCGGCAAAATCATTAGTAATTTACTAATGAAATTTAGTTTTGAGCATTGAACATTGAACACAAGGGGGAATGTCGTAGTGCTCCCCCGTGTGTATCGTATAAATTTTTATTGTTTTATAGGGCTCTCCAACTACAATCACAGCACCTAAACGCTCCGCTTACTACCGAAGGTGCTCAAACGAAAACAAATATCAACACGATTAAAAAAACGTTCTATCGATAACTTAAAACAACTCGAAACAACTTTGCAGCACCCAGCAAATACACAAACACCGAAAAAAAGCGCGCAAGTTAATTAACGCTCTATCGATAACTTAAAACAACTCGAAACAACTTTGCAGCACCAAACAACTAAACAAACAACGGAAAAAGCGCGCAAATTATTTAACGTTCTATTTATGATATTAAATAACTTACACTAATAAACAGCGCCAAGCAAACAAAAGAAAAAGCGAGCACTTCAATTAACGCTCTATCGATAACTTAAAACAACTCGAAACAACTTTGCAGCACTAAACAAATACACAAACACCGAAAAAAAGCGCGCAAGTTAATTAACGCTCTATTGATAATATTAAATAACTTACAATAAAAACGGCGCCGAGCAAACAAAAGAAAAAACGCGCAAATTAAAAATGGCGGTAAATCCGCCCATTAAAAAGCAACCCCGCGCGCTAACGCTCTATTTTTGGTAATGAACTTAAATCGGTTTTTAAAAAATCTTTCAAATTTTGCAAATCCGAAGATAAACTATCGGAATTTTTAAAAGAAATAACCAATGATAAATTATAACGATTACAAAAAAACCGCGGATTAAAAAATTTATTAATCTGCGGTTTTTATTTGATTAAAACAAGCCTTCTACAAATTCTTTCGCATCGAAATCTTCGATATCTTCTATCTTTTCGCCCGTGCCGACGTAGACGACGGGAACTTCTAATTCATAAGACAGAGAAACTATAAATCCGCCTTTTGCGGTGCCGTCGAGTTTTGTGAGGATTATTCCGTCTATACCGACGGCGTTTTTGAAAACTTCGACTTGATTATAAGCGTTTTGACCGGTAGAAGCATCGAGAACTATCAACTTATAGAAGTTTGCTTCGGGGAATTCGCGACGAACCACCCTATCCATTTTTTTGAGTTCTTCCATTAAGTTTGCTTTAACGTGCAATCTTCCCGCAGTGTCTATTATAAGAACGTCTGTTTTTTTGGCTTTTACGCTGCTGACCGCGTCGAAAACGACGGCTGCGGAATCCGAGCCTTCTTCGCTTTTTATTATGCGAACTTTCGCCCTATCCGCCCACACGCTCAGTTGGTCCGCCGCCGCCGCGCGAAAGGTATCTGCCGCGGCGATGGTAACGCTTTTCTTTTCTTTTGTGAATTTGTTTGCGAGTTTGCCTATCGAAGTGGTTTTTCCCACGCCGTTTACCCCGATTACCATTATTACGGCAGGGGATTTTATTTGTAATTTATCCGCATAGTCAAGAGTTTCGAAAAGTTCTTGCTTCAAAAGATTTATAACATACTCTTTATCCTTACACTTTTCTTTTATAGCGGTTTCCCTGATTTCGTCTACTATTTCCATTGTGGTTTTAACGGAAACGTCGGCAGAAATCAAAACTTCTTCCAACTCTTCGTAGAACTCTTCGCCGAGTTTGTTTTTCGCAAAGAGTTCGGTTAATTTTTTAGACAAGCCGTTTCTCGTTTTCGCAAGAACGGATTTTATTTTGCTGAATAAACCCATTTATTTTCCTTATCGCGTTTTACAACGCTTTCTTTTTTAAATCGTCGATATCTTCTATATCGCTGAGTTTTACCGACACTATTTTACTTACGCCCTTTTCCTGCATGGTTACGCCGAAAAGCGCGTCTGCTTTTTCCATCGTCGATTTTTTGTGAGTTATAACGATAAATTGCGTGTCTTGACTGAAATTTTTGAGGTAGTTTGCAAACCTGTCTACGTTGGCTTCGTCAAGCGCGGCTTCTATTTCGTCGAGAACGCAGAAAGGCATAGGACGAAGTTTCAAGATGGAAAACAATATCGCTATCGTAGTGAGCGCTTTTTCTCCGCCGGACAACAGGGATAGTTTTTGCAGTTTCTTTCCCGGAGGTTCCGCGATTATTTCTACGCCCGCCTCTAATTTATCTTCCACGTTGGTATAATCGAGTTCGAGCATCGCCCTGCCGCCGCCGAACAATTCTTTGAATATCTTTTGGAAATTTTCGTTGATTTTTTCAAAGCCCTCGTTAAACTGCGTGAGCATTTCCGCTTTTATTTTTTCAATGGCTTCTTTAAGGTCGTTTTCGGCGTTTATTAAATCCTCTTTTTGCGTGGTCATTTCGTCGTAACGCTCTTTTAAAGCCTTACAGTCGTCTATCGCTTGCGCGTTGATTGCGCCGAGAGAATTTCTTTTCCTTCTTATGCGATTGATTTCCTGCTCGCCGCGAACCGCGTCGTAATTATCCTCTTTAAATTGCAAAGCGGTTTCGTACGTATGCTGATAATCTTCCCAAACGGACTGTTGTAAATATTCCAAGTCACTGTCTATTTTTGCTAGCGAAATTTTTTCTTCGTTCTTTTTATCCGCAAGACGGGAAATCTCTTCGGTTAAATAATTTTTCTTCTCGTCTGATTTAGCGAGTTTGTCGCGAAGAGTTACCTTGCCCGTTTCTATCTCTTCTATTTTATTGCGCAAAGCGTTGACTTCTTCTTGTTCTTCTTTGGAAAGCGAAACCTTTTCTTCGTCGAGTTTCAACTGTTCTATTATACCCGTTTGGCTGTTGACGTTTTCTTCGAGAGTTTTAACGTTATATTCGCAATCCCTTTGCATCCTTTCAAGACGAGTTATATTGTCTTCATAAGAGGTTATATCCGCTTTGAGTTTGGTTAAATTCACTTGCAATTCCGTGCAACGTTCGCTGCAAGCGTCGCGCAGTTTTTTAAGCGAATCGAACTCTTCTTGATGTTTCTTTGCGGAAATTTGCGCCGTTTCTTTATCTGCCTGCAACCTTTCGCTACCGGAATTTACCGCGCGATATTTTTCGTCGATTTCGGATATTCTTTCGTCTACGCTTCGGATAAGTTCGTTCACGCGCTCTATTTCCTTGTCGACGTCGCTCAATATCTTTTCGGTATTGTTCAGTTTTTCCCTTTCCAACGCTAAACTCTGGCGTTTTTGAACGCACAAATCGTCTAAAACGTGCAACTCGTCGAACGCAACGTCGCGCTTACTTTCCAAGGAAGTTTTTTGCGCTTTCAACGCGTTGAGTTCAGCGGTTTTCGCTTTTAATCTTTCAAGGTTTTCTTCTATTCGCCTATCCGCGGACATGTGGTCTATTCTTGCGCCTTTATCGCTACCGCCCGTCATAGAACCTTGCGTGGAGAATACTTCGCCTTCGAGCGTTACTATCTTGAAACAAAAACGATATTTTTCCGCTATACGCGTTGCGTTATCGAGTGTGTCGACTATCAAAGTATTAGCCAAAAGATTGGTTATCACGCTTTTGTAATCGGCATTATATTTTACCAACTCGTCCGCTATGCCGAGCGCGCCCGTTTCGCTTAACGCACGGCGAATCTCCGCGCCGTTAACGCGTTCTTTAACGCTGGTTATGGGCAAGAACGTCGCCTTGCCTATATCGTTGGCTTTTAGGTATTTTATCAGGTATTTCGCGTCGTCAGGCGTGCGAGTAACCACGTTTTGCGCCGCCGCGGACAGCGACCTTGCAAGCGCAAGTTCGAACTTTTTATCGTACTTGATGAGTTCCGCGACGACTCCGACTATACGCTTATCGAGTTCCGCGTTCTTTTTAGCGTTGTTGAGAAGCGTTTTTATCGGGAACGCAAAACCTTCGTGATTTTCTTTGAAGGCTTTAAGCATTTTGTCGGTTTGTTCCAGCCTTGCGAGTTCGCCGTTCAAAAGAAAAATCTTGTTATCGATTTTACTTACTTCTTCGTTGCCGTTTCTGACTTCTTCTTCTTTTGCTTCTATTTTGTTTTTCGCTTCGAAAATACTTCTGTCAAGCGCGTTTATGGCGTTATCGGTTTTCTCTTTCGCGGTAAAAGCCGCGTCGCGTTTAGCGCAATAATCGTCAAGACGGGCTTGAAGTTCTTCGCGCTTTTCTGTGAGGTTGGTTTTTTCAATGGAAATGGTGCCTTTGTTAACCTTTATATCGGTTAACGTTTCTAAAGATTCTATAACCTTTTTCGTGTTTGCGGAAGCGATTTCTTCGCCGAGCGCGATTTTTTGCGTTAGCGAGGTAAGCGCGTCTTTTTCCTTTTCCAACCGCTTTTCGCAATCGGCAAAATCGACTTGCGCCGCTTTTAAAGATTTTTTGTCGTTCTCTATCTCGGCAGTCGCTTCTTTTATTATTTTTAAATTGCTCTCGATCTCCGCGCGATTGTTTTGAATTTGATCGTTAAAATATTTTATCCTTTCTTGGAACAACTTTCGGTTTCCGAACGCTTTTTCTATATTGACGCGCTTTTCCAAAAGTTCGGAGTTGAGAGTTCTGAGTTTATTGTCCGCGTCGTTAATCTCCGCAAAAATTTTATCGTATTCGTTTTGCGTTTTTTCTAATTCTCTGTTCCTTTGCGCGGTTTCCTCGTCTACCGCTTTAATGCGAACGTTTATTTTGTTTTTAGCCGTTTCCACGCCTTCCGCCTTTGCGATATAGGTGTTGAGTTCGTGATGCTTTAACTGTTCGCTTAGTTCGTTAAACTCTTTCGCCTTTGCCGCCTGACGTTCGAGCGGCGCGAGTTGATTTTCTATTTCCGTTAAAATATCGCCGTAACGCACTATGTTTTCGTGCGTTCTGTCGAGTTTTCTTTCGCTTTCTACTTTTCTCGTTTTAAAATGCGCTATACCCGTCGCCTCTTCGAAAATGGCGCGCCTGTCTTCCGGTTTGGCGGATATAATCTCCTCTACCTTGCCTTGACCGATTATGGTGTAGCCCTCTTTTCCGATACCGCATTGGTGCAATAAACCGATTATGTCTTTTAGCCTTGCTTGCTGTTTGTTTATGAAATATTCGCTTTCGCCGCTGCGATATAATTTCCTCGTTATGATTACTTGATTGTAATCCAAATCGAAAATTTTGCTCGTATTGTCGAAAAATAACGAAACTTCGCAATAAGACAACGACTTTCTGTTCTGCGTGCCGGAAAATATTACGTCTTGCATACTCGAACCGCGCAGGTTTTTCGCAGACTGTTCGCCGAGGACCCAACGAATAGCGTCGGAAACGTTGCTCTTTCCGCAACCGTTAGGACCGACTATTCCCGTTATTCCGTCGTTAAATTTTATTTCCACCTTATCGGCGAAGGATTTGAAACCGTATATTTCTACTTTTTCAAAATTCAATGTTTTTTACCGCCTTGTTTTTTCAGTTTATAAACCTTTTCCGTGCTCATATTGTGCAGCGCGCGTTCCGCGGCGTTTGCTTCCGCTTGTTTTTTGCTTCCGCCCCTGCCCTCGGCAATCCGCGTGCCGTTCAAAGTAACAGCCACTCTGAACTCCGGCAAATTATCCGGACCTTTTTTAGACAAAACCTCGTAGGCGACGCTGCCTAATTTTTTTCTTTGTATAAATTCTTGCAGTTCGCTTTTGGATTCCGCCGTAATTTTTTTCTTTTTAACCTGACCGAAAAACCCTTCCTCGTATTTCTTTATAAGCGTGTTCCTTATGAAAGTTTTAACCGCCGAAATTCCGCCGTCTAAATATATTCCCGCGCACAACGCCTCGTATAAACTCGAAAACAGTTTTTCGGTTTTCCCCACGGTCAGTTCTTGCCCCATTCCGAACAGCATATATTCGTGCAGCCCCATTTCCCTGACGAGTTTTAACAAAGGCTCTCTCGATACCATTCCCGCACGCTCTTTCGTTAGCACGCCTTCGTCGCCCGAAGAGGTTTTGAAAAGGTATTCCGTTACTACGAATTCTATTATCGCGTCGCCGAAAAATTCCAAAAGTTCGTTGTCGTCGCAGTGATTTTCGTGCGCGTAGGAAGTGTGCGTGAAGCACTTTCTTAAAAGCATTTTGTCCTTAAAAGAATAGCCTATTTTGCTTTCCGCTTCGGTCAAATCGAAAATCATTTGTTGTTTACCTTAAAAGCCTCTAAATCCAAAGCGGAGAGTTTCTCTTTCATTTTAGACGGCATATCCTTTTCCGCAAAACTTACCGCTTGCAATACGGCGTTTTTGAACGCGTTTGCCTTAGACGCTCCGTGCGCTTTTACGACGGGTTTTTCCACGCCTAAGAACAGCGCGCCGCCTTGGTCGTTATAATCGAGTTTCTTTTTGACTTTCATCAACTTGGACTTTAACAACAACCCCGCCAATTTACCTCTAAGCCCTTTAAGACAACCTTTGATTTCGCCGAAAAGAACGTTAATCGCTCCCTCCATCGATTTCAACGCGACGTTACCGCTAAACCCGTCTGCGACTATCACGTCGAACTCGCCGGATAAAATATCCCTGCCTTCGATATTGCCGACGAAATTTATCTCTTTCATAGATTTCAGCATCGGGAATACTTCGTGATTGAGAGCGTTGCCCTTTTCGTCTTCCGTGCCGTTGGACAGCAGAGCGACTTTGGGATTTTTAACGCCTTCGAGTTCGGCATAAGCGGAAGCCATAAGTGCAAACTGACAAAGGTTTATCGGCTTGCAATCGGCGTTCGCGCCCGAATCCATCAAATACACCTTTTTCCCGTCGATTTTAGTGGGCATAACGGGACAAAGAGCCGGGCGATTAACGCTTTTGAGTCTGCCGAGTTTCAGCGTCGCTCCGACTAAAACCGCGCCCGTGGAGCCTGCCGAAACAAACGCCTTCGCTTCGGGATTTTCTTTTAGTTCTTTGAAAGCCACGCATATAGAGGAATCGGGTTTGGTCCTGACGGCGACGGTAGGTTCTTCTTCGCAAGTTATAACCTCTTTCGCGTCGATAATTTCCACCCTTTCGCTTTCGAAGGAATAATCTTTCAATATTTCTTCGATTTTGTTTTTATCGCCGACTAAAACCGCCGTCCACCCCTCTTTTTCTTTTATCGCGCCGAGCGTTCCTTCTATTATCTGTTTAGGCGCGTTATCTCCGCCGAATGCGTCTATTAAAATTTTATTCATCAAAAACCTCCGTTAATTTTCAAGATTTCCTACCGTTCTCGGGAAAGGCAACACGTCTCGAATATTCGATATTCCCGTTAAATACATTACCATTCTTTCGAATCCTAAACCGAAGCCGGAGTGCACTACTCCGCCGTATTTTCTTAAATCGAGGTAAGATTTATAGTCCTCTTTTTTCAAACCGCATTCGCTCATTCTCTTTTCCAAAACGTCTATACGTTCTTCCCTTTGACTGCCGCCGATAAGTTCGCCTATACCGGGGACCAAAAGGTCGCTTGCGGCAACGGTTTTTCCGTCGTCGTTAAG
>CAYQLN010000008.1:0-13325 GCA_964418455.1 uncultured Christensenella sp. | reverse complement strand
AAAAAACGTTTCGCTTGCCCCCACCCTTTTATTAAAAGAAAAAATAAAGGAATACAAAAAATCTCTCGTCGGTCTTTCTTTTAAAGAAAAACGCGCTAAAATAAAACAGTTTAAATCGGAAGAAACCGCTAAAATAGAAGAAAAAAGCCTTAATCTTTTAGAAACCGTAGGACTTACCGAAAAAAAGAATTCCTATCCTTGCGAACTCTCCGGCGGACAAAACCAAAGAGTGGCGATAGCCAGAGCGCTTGCGTTGGAACCCAAAATATTATGTTTCGACGAACCTACTTCCGCCCTCGACCCCGAACTTACGGGCGAAGTTTTAAAAGTAATTAAAGAACTTAAAAACAAAGACAGAACGATGATAATAGTTACTCACGAAATGGGTTTTGCTAAAAACGTTAGCGATAAAATCGTTTTTATGGCAGACGGAGTTATAGAGGAAGAAGGTTCTCCCGAAGAAATAATAGAAAACCCGAAAAGCCTGGTTCTTAAAAAGTTTTTGCAAAGCGTTGTTAATAAGGACGGTGAATAAATATGAATTTAGAAAAAGACAAAACCGAACTTTTTGAAATCATATCTAAAATAAACGACCCTATAGACTGCGAAAATTTCTTTTTGGATTTATGTTCCAAAAGCGAAATAACGGCAATGTCGCAACGTCTTAAAAGCGCGAAAATGCTTATAAAAGGCGAAACATACGAACAAATTATAAAAGAAACGGGAATATCTTCCACAACCCTTTCGAGAATAAGCAAATGCGTTAAAAAAGGTTGCGGTTATTCTAAATTTCTTTAATCCGAACAAAAAAGCGTAAAGTATTTGCTTTCTTTTAAACGCCGTTTCTAAACATAAATCTATATAACCAAAAAAGCGAAGATTTTCTTCGCTTTTTTTATATTCTTATAATTTCCTTTTCTTTTTTTTCCGCATACTTCGTCGTTCGATAACTTCCGCCGAAATCTTTTTTAACGTATGCAACCAAAACGGAAGAATTATCTACCATAAACTTATTTCTTTTCATCATACAATACTTTGTATAATAAGGCGTTATTATTATTTTTCCGTCCGCTTTTTCAACAAGTTCGTCGTATTCCTTTTTTTGTTTATAATCAAACGCCTTCGACTGCTCGGGACAAGGAATACACGCTATTATTTTTATATCTTTTTCCTTTTTTATATCGCTTAAAATTTTAAACGCTTCCGTATCAAATCCGATAGCCATTCCCACTAAAAAAGTATCGAAATTTTTTTCCGTAAGGCTTATTAAAACTTTTTTTAATTGGTTTTTATCAAATTCCTTGCCTATATTTCTATGCCCCGTTAAAGATACCGTTTTGGCTTGATTGAAAACAATTTCTTTCATAACGGATTTTTCCTTATTTTTCCGTTACTTCTCGGATATTTTTCAGGGGTTTTTTCTGTTTTTTTTATTTCTATAATGGTTCTTTTAGCCCCTAAAAGTTCTTTATATATAATATTTTCTATTTTTCCTCCCAAAATTTCTATCGCCTTTTCGCTTTCTTTAATCTCTTCTTCCGCGTCGCCTTTATACGCTATAAAACTTCCGCCTTTTTTTACGAAAGGCAAGCAGTATTCGCATAAAACGTTAAGTCTTGCGACCGCCCTTGCCGAACAATAATCGAATTTTTCTCTAAATTCTTCTTTTAGCGCGTATTCTTCCGCTCTGCCGTTGATTATTTTTATATTTTTTAAATCCAATTCCGAACAAACCGTTTTTAAAAACTCGCATTTTTTCCCGGTGGCTTCCAATAAAGTCATTTCCAAATCGTCGTTAAAAATTTTTAAAGGAATAGAAGGAAAACCTCCGCCAGAACCTACGTCTATAACTTTTTTACATTTAAACAATTCCGCCCCGTAAAGAGAATCTATAAAATGTTTATAAACTACTTCTTCCTTTTCCGTTATGGCGGTTATATTGAATTTTTCGTTGTATTCCGCTAATAATTTATAATATTTTTCAAACTTGTTTAGTTGGTTTTTGTTTATAGAAAAACCTTCTTTAATAAAACTTTTTAACATAGTTTTATTATATCATATTAACAAGTTCTAAACAATTCTTTTTTTTACCTCAAACGCTTTTATTTTTTCGTTTTTTTTAATATATTTTTCCTTTTATTTTTTTATTTGGAAAGTTATTTACTTTTTATTTTTTTTACTAACACTTTTTATTTATCTTTTAAACACTTTTTCTTCATTAAAATTGCTATGTTTTTACTGATTTTTTTTAACTTTTTAACTTTTTTACAGACTATACTACTATTACTACCTTTTTAAATAAAATAAATATAAAAAAAACAAACCTGTCGCGCTAAAATTTATTCATTTTTATTTTATTAAAAATTAGTCTTTCAAAAATTCCGTTAAATACGATAAACCCTTGATTTTTTTACCCTTTTATTATATAATACATAAGAATAAATATTCTCTATAAAGTTTTAATTATCCCTTAAAAAGAAATTAAAATATAAAAAAGATTAAAGATAATATCTATTATAAAAAAGAATTTTTCAGGAGATTGTTTCAATGAAACTTATTTGCGACGGTTTGGATTTATCTGACGCTGTGTTAAAAGTTAGCAAAGCACTTTCCGTTAAAAGCGCGAATCCCGTTTTAGAAGGAATAAAAATAACCGCGAAGGGAGATACTTTAACACTTCTCGCAACGGATACCGAACTTACCATAGAAAAGAAAATTCACGCCGATATTTTAATGGAAGGAGAAACCGTCGTCGTAGGTAAATATTTTGTCGAATTCGTTAAAAAACTCGAAAAAGAAAAAATAGAACTTACTTTTATAAACGAAGGCGGATTACAAATTAAATATGCGGATTCCGTTTCTCAATTACAAGTATTTCCGGTAGAAAATTTCCCCGTTATAGAAAAAGATTTTAACGGCGATTATTTTGAGGTTTCTCAAAAAGATTTCAAGTCTATCGCACAAAAAACATCTTTCGCTTGTTCTACAGACGATTCCCGTCCGATACTGAAAGGTTGTTTATACGAAGTGGAAAACGGCGTTTTAACGAGCGTCGCTCTCGACGGGTTCAGAATGTCTATCGTTAAAAAAGAAGTTAATTCGAGCGGTAATTTCAAAGCGGTTATTCCTTCGAGAACTCTTATGGAAATAACGAGACTTTTAGAAGACGACGAAGATAACTTGAAAGTGGTTTTAAATAACAACGTTCTGTTTATAGAAATAAAAGATACGACGGTTATTTCGCGACTTATAGAAGGAGATTTTGTTAAATACAATCATATTTTACCCAAAGGTTTCGAAAATTCTTTAACGGTAAGCAAAAACGCTCTTTTACAAAGTATAGAAAGAGCGTCAATCGTTGCTAAAAACGATAGGTTTAATATAGTTAAGTTCGATATAAAAGAAAACTTAATGACCGTTTCTGCTAAAAGCGAAATAGGAAACGTTAACGAAAACGTTCCTATAAACCTTAAAGGAAAGGATTTGGTTATAGCGTTTAACGGAAAATATATAACGGAATTTTTGAAAATTATAGAAGACGATTTCGTTACCATAAACCTTAACACTCAAATAGATCCGTGTATAATTAAACCCGTAGGTAAAGAAGATTTGATATATTTGGTTATGTCGGTTAGAATAAACGTATAATTTAATTGACAAAATTATTAAAAATTTATAAAATAGTAAGGCAAAAACAATATAAATAAGAAAAAAACTTGTTAAACAAGTTACTAATAGGAGAAAAAAATGAAACAGACTTATCAACCCAAAAAAAGACAAAGAAGCAAGGTTCACGGTTTTAGAAAAAGAATGCAATCCAAGGCGGGAAGAAACGTTTTGAAAAGAAGACGCAATAAAGGTCGTCATAAGATTTCTGCTTAAAAATAGGCGAGATTTTGGATTACAGATTAAAAAAAGAAAAAGAATGGAGTTTGGTTTTTAGCAAGGGGAAAAGATTGTTTTCCTCTTCGCTGACTCTTCTTTATTTTCCTGCCAAAGAATTAAAGGTAGGTTTCGCCGTGGGAAAAAAACACGGAGGCAGCGTCGAACGAAACCGAATTAAACGTTTACTTCGGGAATCTTTTAGAAGTTTTTCGCTTGACATAAAGCAAAACTTCTTTTTTGTTTTTATACCGAAAGCAGGTATAGAATTAAGCGTGGAAAAATTAAAAAAAGAGATGGATTATCTTTTTAGTAAAGGCGGTTTTTATAATTGAACGTTTTGCAAAAAACAAGTATAAAACTAATAAAGTTTTATCAAAAATATATTTCTAACGGAACTTGTATGTTTACCCCGACCTGTTCACAATATACTTTGGAAGCGATAATGAAACACGGGTTTTTTAAAGGAACTTTTTTGGGTATTAAAAGAATTGTTAGATGCACGCCATGGGCAAAAGGCGGATTTGATAAAGTGCCCGACAAAAAAAGCGACGTTAAGTGGGTAATTTAATTTTATGAATAATATAATATTAAACGTAGTTTCTGTGGCTAGCCCCGAAACTTCAAATATATTCGTGCAAATAATAAAGTGGTTGGTTACCGTAAGCGGGTCGGTTGCGATCGGAATAGTGTTGTTTACCGTTCTTCTTAAACTCATAACCTTCCCCTTCGATTTGTTTTCGAGAATTTCTATGAAAAAAAATTCCATAAAAATGGAAGAAATGAGACCGGAACTCGAAAAACTTCAAAAACAGTATGCAAACAATAAGGAAATGTATAATCAGAAAATGGCCGCGCTATATAAAAAGAACGGCTATTCTATGGTCGGCGCGTGCTTTCCTATGATTGCTTCTATCGTTATATTTATTATAGCGATAAACGGATTTACCGAATACGGAAAATATCAAAACGTTAAATATTTTCACGATATGGCGAATTCTTATAACGAAGTTATTTATTCTTCTTTCGAAGTAGATAACGAATACGTTTCGTCGATAGACGGAGAATTAGTTTTTAACAACGGTAAAATTCTTTCTCTTTTAAAAGACAACGGAACAAACGAAGTCACAACTGCAAACGGCGCGACCGTTAAAAGAGATAAAATAACCGACGAACAAGGAAACGAAACGGGTATTATTTCTTTCAAAAATAAAAACGGGTTTGTTGAATATAAAAAATACTACGACATAAATACCGAAGAATTTAAAGAAAAAAACTATTTCGTTTTGGTGGAAGACACTATTAAAAACGGAATAAAAACTTTTGCGAGCGAGAAAAACAATTATTTAGTAGACGAGGAAGGCAGAAGTTATAACGAAGAAATTCATAAAGACGTCGAATCCTTTTTAAACGAAATAAGGGAATACAAAGCGGCGCAAACGTTCAAAAAGGAAAACGCAAAGTTTTTGTGGGTTAAAAATATTTGGGTTAAAGACAGTCCCCTGTCTCACCCCGTTAACAGCGACGTTAAATCGTTTAACCAAGAGCAGGGAAGCGCAAGTTGCAGTTGCAGCGGAGAATATAAAGAGGTTGTAAGCAGCGACGCTTACGAGGTTTTGACAAAAAAACTCGAATACGAAAAAGAAGCGCCAAACGGATATTTTATTCTTTGCGTTTTAACGGCGGGAATTTCGTTGCTTATGCAATTTATAACCAACAAAACGCAAAAAGCGCAAATGGATTTACAAACGGTTGACGGACAAGGCGCGGCAAACAGAAAAATGATGACTATTATGATGCCTATCATGATGGCTGTATTCTCGTTTTTATATACCGCGGCGTTTTCGATTTATATTATTATAAGTTCAATAATAAGTATATTAAACACCTTATTTATAAATAAAATAGTTCAAGTTAAATACGAGAAAAAAGAAGAAGCGAAAGATACGGGAATTATAAGAGGCAGAGTATTCGTTCCCGAAGAACCTAAAAAAGAAGAAAAAAAGAAAGAAAAAAAACAAAAAACCGCGAAGAAAGAAGAAATTAAAGGGGATTTTTTAACTGGACCCGTTGAAGAAAAAAAACACGTTCGCGGAAGATTAAAATAAAAAAGGAGATAAAATGGAATTTACTTCAAAAACGGTAGAACAAGCCGTTAACGACGGACTTGCCGAAATGAATCTTACCATAGACGAAGTCGAAGTGGTCGTTAAAGAAGAACCGCAAAAAGGTTTGTTCGGTAAGTTAAAAGGAAAAGCGGTGGTAGAAATAACCAAAAAGTTAAACGGCAACGAAAAAGCGGCTGTTTTTGTTCAAAAGGTTTTAGACTTATTGTCTATCAACGCAAAAGCGAAACTTGACGAAGAAAACAAAAACGCCACGATAAATATCGTTGCGGAAGATTCTGCGGAAGTTATCGGTTACAGAGGAGAAATATTAGACAGTATACAAACTCTTGCCGGAGCGATTGCTAATATCGGTAAAAAGAATTACGAAAAAGTTGTAGTAAACTGTGAAAACTACCGCGAGCGTCGCGAAGAAACTCTTATAAATCTTGCTCATAAATTGGAAGCGAAAGCAACCGATATGAGAAGAGAAGTTATTTTAGAGGCAATGAATCCTTTTGAAAGGAAAATTATTCATTCCGCACTCGCAGAAAGTCAAACGGTTACGACTAAAAGTGAAGGAAAAGAACCGAACAGATACGTGGTTATAGTTCCTAACGATTTAGACGAGAATTCTCATCCCTACGACGCTTCGAGAAAAAACGAAAAGAAAGGCGGCGGAAGAAGAGATTTCAAAAAAGGCGGAAAACCGTTCGGTAAAGACGGAAGGCGCGGCGGAAGAAGAAACGAAAGATCGAGCGGCGAAAAAAGAGCGAGCGGATTTTCTTTCGGAACGTATCTCGGAAACAGTTTTAAGGATTAATGGAAAGCGGCGGAGAAAAAACTCTGCCGTTTTTTAACGAAAAAAATAAAAAAACGTTAAAAAAACCCTCGCGGAAAAATTTTTCCGCGAGGGTAGTTTTAAGCCAATCTGTAAGCCGAGTTCTGTCGTGTATGGTCATTTATCTACGAATTACGTTACCGCAATCCCCCAGCGATATTTTAATAAACCGTTAAGGCGGAACTCCCTGTTCAAACGGTTTGTCAATCTTGCTTCGAGTGGGGTTTACATTTGCCCCTTTCGTTACCGAAAGGGCGGTGGGCTCTTACCCCGCCGTTTCATCCTTACCCGAAAAATCGGGCGGTTTGTTTCTGTTGCACTTTCCTTAAAGTCGCCTTCACCGGGATTTCTCCGGCACTCTGTTCCTAAAAAGCTCGGACTTTCCTCATTGACGGTTTCTCTCCGTCCCCGCGACCATATAATCGACTTAAAACAAAATTATTTTAACTTATACGTTATTTTTTGTCAACGGATTTTTTAAGCAGTTCTTCTTTGTAAATTTTCAAATACTCTTCGACCACGGTATCCCATCCTTTTACAACCGTTTTAGAATTTTTGCCGACTTTTAAAAGTATTTCGCGGTTATTTAAACACCACGTAATTTTATTTGCGAAAGAAACTTCGTCCTGTTCGGATATAAAACCCGTTTCGCAGTCGACGAATCTTTCGCTCGCTCCTGTATTTTTTAAAACTACGGACGGAGTATTGTATGCACCTGCTTCTATTAAAACCAATCCGTCGGTATCAAAAATACTCGGAAACAAAAACAAATCTGCATTTTTATAAAAAGACGCAAGCTCCTCCGGTTTTTTTTGTCCGTGAAAAAAAACATTGTTTTCCAAACCGAGTTTTTTTGCTTTTTTAAGAAAATAATTCTTTTTTCCGCGGCCGATAATATGAAAAACAAAATCCGTTCCCTGTTTTTTTAATAGAGAAAGGGCTTTTAAAGAAAATTCCAAGTTTTTTCTTTTTGCAACAAGTCCTACGTATAACAGTTGAGGAATTTCGTTTTTTTGTTTTTCCTCTTCGTTTGATTTTTTTATTTCACAACCGTTTTTTATAACGGAAAAATCTTTATTTACTCCGTATAATTCCATTTCGTTTTTCATCGAATAAGAAACGGAAAATATTCTGTCGGCAGGAATAATTCTTCTGCCGATACGCTTCATAATCATTTTGTTAATAAACTTAAAAGGAATAACTTCTTCGTAGCAAAAACTGTATTTTGTATGTAAAGTGATTATAATTGGAAGATTGTTTTTTTTAGCGTATCCGTTTGCAAAGTCCGCCATCATTCCCGGAGTTTGATTATGAATTATATCGGGCGAAAAGCCTTTTAACGCTTTTTTGATTTTTTTATCGAGTTTAGGAAGAGCGAAAAAATCGTTATTTCCGAAAGCAATGGATTTTGCGCGAAAAACCTTAAAAGGATAAGAAATATTATCGCTTCGGTGATAGTTCGGAGCAAAAACTGCTACGTCACAAGTTTTCGACAATGTTTTAGCATACTCGAAAACAGCCCTTTCCGTTCCGCCGACGCCGGGATAAAAACTATCGGAAAAAATTGCAACCTTTAATTTTTTTTCGTTATCTTTCATTTTTCTCCTAAAAGAAATTTTTATAATAGACTATTATGTTTTCTTTAAATTCTAAAAAACAAGTTGTTCGTTAGACTATATAATATTAAAATAAAAAAGAGTATTTGTCAATGTAAAAAAATAAAAGACGGCAATATACAATACCGCCGACTTTTATTTTTTTTAAGTTTTAATTAAAAAACTTTTATAAGGTTTTTCGTTAAATTAAGAATCGTTAACAATTTCTTATTTTCGGTAAATCGCCGAAAAACGAAAGCGTTGACGTAAAAAACGTGTTGAACGGATTTACCTGATATAAATCGCTGATTTTATAAAAAACCACTAATTATTTACAGTTTTTAACGTCCGCCTGTTTCTTGCCTTTGCAATTTCTTGCGGCATTCTTCTTATTTCTCATAACGTCCTCCCTTGTTATTATTATGAGAAAACGAATTTTTATTATACGTTAAAAGCGGCGAATTTTCGCCGCATTCATAACTAATTTTTGGTAATTATCTAACGCCTATTCTTGTTGCTTTTACTTTGCCGTTTAATATGTCTTTAATAGAATATCTTGCAGAAGCGATTATAACTTTGGTGCCGTTTTGCACTGCGCTTTTAACGTATTCGAGTTTTGCTTTCGCGCCGTTCGCGCCTGAGCGAGACGCTCCTGAACAATAGTTTTCGCATTCGGTAACGTTTTTCAAAACCTCTTCTTCGTTTTTTCCGCTAATTTCTTCTATTAAAGTCGAAGCGTCTTTCGGGTCTTTATAAATGCCTTCGGTACTTGTTAAAATAAGCAAAGTTTTTGCTTTAACAAGACAAGCGATTTGGCTTGCCGTTTCATCGTTATCGACGCACTCTACGGCTTGTCCTTTTTTTGATTTGATGGATTGGATTTCCACTCTTCTGCTTTCTTCCGTGGATACCGCGTCGTTATAGTTTACGATGGGAATGGCGTTTTGTTTAACCGCGCGGAGAAGAAGTTGTTTAAGATGTTCCCTCTTTTCTTCGTCGTTGAAATGCTGGTGTTCGACCAAAACCTGACGAAGCGAATATTTGGAGTCGACGTATTGACGGTATGTGGACATAAGAATGGATTGACCTTGCGCGGAATAATCGGTTTTTACGTCTTCTTCCGAACCCTCCAATTCTTTTCCGTTTCTTTTTATATAGTCCAGCCTGCCCGTTTCTACCGCGCCGCTCGTAACCCAAATGTATCCGGGCTTAAATTCGGCGGAAAGCCTTGCGATAAGGGTATAATCCAAAATATTATTCTCTTTGTTTATTAAGGCCATAGAGCCTATTTTTCCCACGAGTTCTACGTCGAAATTCATAACGGTTCCTTTTAAATGAATTGTTTTCCGTATTGTATCATAAATAATTCGCTAAGTCAAACGCTATCTTAACAGGTTTGAAAGGGCGGTAAAATATATATCGTAAAGTTTTAATAAGTCCGTTTTTTCTATTCTTTCGTTGGGCTGGTGGATAAAATTGCTTTTCCCTTCGAATTCCGGACCGAACGCCACGCCCTTTTTAAAAACCCTTGCAAAAGTGCTTCCGCCTTGGCTCACGGGTTTTCCGTTTTTGCCCGTTACCGAATTATATGCGCAAATAAGCGCGTCTACGAGCGGACTTTTTTTGTCTACGTATTGAACGTTGTGTTTTTCTTCCGCTATAAAATCGAGTTCGGTAGAATTTAACAGACCTATTACCGTTTCAAAGGAAAAAGGATGAGGGAAACGGCAATCGCAAATAATTTCTATTCCTTCTTCCGTTTCCTTAACTACGTCGGGAGAAAAAGTTATGTTCCCTTCTTCGCTCGAATAAGAGTTTAACCCCAACTTATCGTTAAACAGATATTCGGATATTTCTTTAACGTTTTCGCCTTTAAACGAAAAATATTCAAACAACGGTTTCAACGCGTTTTTTCCGAGATGCGGTTGAGAGCCGTGACTGCTTTTCCCGACGCTTTCTATAACGCCGTCGCGAAAACGAAGAGCGAATTTTGCAAGTTCTTTTTCGTCGGGTTTGAAAAGCGGCTTTACGGAAGCGTAACCGCAAACGGCGTTAACGACCGTTCCCCCTTTTAACGAAGAAAAATATTTTAGTTTCGGTATTTTTACCGTTATAATCGCCATACCCTTTTCCGCATATCCGACGGGGAAATTGCCGTCGGGAGAAAAGCCGTATTCGGGAAGATTTGCGTGTTCTTTCAAGTATTCCGCGTCTTTCCAACCGCTTTCTTCGTCGCCGCCTACGAAAAGACGAATTTTTTTGCTCGGAATCAAACCGCTGTTTTTAATTTCTTTCAGGGCGTATAAACAAAGAAGCATCGGCGCTTTGTCGTCGCATATTCCTCTTCCGAAAAGCGTTCCGTCTTTTTCCGTTAATTTAAACGGGTCGGTTTCCCAACCCTCCCCTGCGGGGACTACGTCTAAGTGACCTATAACGCCGATTTCCTCTCCTTCTCCGAAAGAAACTTCCACCGCGTAGCCGTCGTAAAGAGTCGTGCTAAAACCGAAACGGCGAGCAACGGCGGCAAAATAATCGAGCGCGTTTCCGATTTCTTCGCCGAAAGGTTTGTTCGGCAGGCTTTTGCTCTTAACGCTCGGTATTTCTATAAGTTGTTTTAAATCGTTTATAAAAGAGAAATAATCAATCATTTAACATCTCCGAAAAATTTTAACGGCGAATTTTTAACAGCGATAAGTTTTTTTTGAAACGTTCGCTAAAAAAGACTTATTACTTGTATTATATACCAAAACGGAGGAAAAAGTTTAAAAATCGAAAGTTTTTAACGGGTAATTTTGATATTATTTTGTAATTTGCGCTTTTTTATGATACAATAGCCTATATGGAAACAAAATATAATTTTCATGTCGGGCACAGAGCGAGAATCGTAGATAAATTTATGGAAAATCCTTCGATAATGAGCGACCACGAGATTTTGGAAATAATTTTGTTCAGGTCTTTGCCGAGGGTGAATACAAACCCGCTTGCGCACGCGCTTATAAAAACGTTCGGCGGATTAGAGGGCGTTTTCAACGCAGACCCGAAAGAACTTATGAAAATAAAAGGCATAGGGAAAAAGACGGCGGCGGACCTCGCGCTATTGGGTCAAGCGATAAAAAGGATTGCCGCAAAGAAGAAAACGAAAAAAGTATTGTCGACCGTGACGGACAAAAACATAGAATACGTTCGCGGATTTTTTAAAGAGCAAGGCACGGAAGGGTTTTTGGTTTGTATGCTTAGCGAAACTTTTTCTATACTTGCGGAATTGTATTATAACAGCGGTATGGTTCATTCCGTATCGGGAGACGTTAGCGAACTTGTCGACGCGCTTTCTTTTCACAAACCGAAATTCGTTTTAATCGCACATTCGCATTTGAGCGGAAACGTTTCTCCGAGCAAGACGGACGACAGGTCTACGGCGAAGATACATATTATGTGCGCTGCGCACGGAGCAACGCTTATCGACCACATAATTATTGCCGACAACAAGGCGTTTAGTTACGGAAAAGAAGGAAGATTACAGCACGTTAAAGAAACGTGCAAGTTTGAAAATATGGAGTTTTGATTATGAAAGAAATTAGAACGCGTTTTGCGCCGAGCCCCACGGGATATTTGCACGTAGGCGGATTGAGAACCGCGTTATACGGATATCTGTTTGCGAAAAAACACGGCGGAAAGTTTGTTTTAAGAATAGAAGACACCGACACAGCGAGATACGTCGACGGGTCGGTGCAAATTATCTACGACACGATGCGCGATTCGGGCGTTATGTATGACGAAGGACCGGACGTCGGCGGAAACTACGGACCGTATATCCAAAGCCAACGAAAGGAAATATACGCCGAATACGCAAGGAAGTTGGTGGAACTCGGCGGAGCGTATTATTGTTTTTGTTCGCCCGAAAGAATCGCTTCTCTCAAAGACGAAGAAGGAAACGTTAAATACGACAAACATTGTTTAGGACTCGATAAGGAAGAAGTCGAAAAACGTATTAAAAACGGCGAGCCGTATGTTATTAGGCAAAACGTTCCGACAACGGGAACGGGAAGTTATCACGACTTGGTATACGGAGATATTAGCGTAGACTATAAGGATATAGAAGACGGAATTCTTTTGAAAAGCGACGGAATGCCGACCTATAATTTCGCAAACGTAATAGACGACCACCTGATGGGTATAACGCACGTTATAAGAGGAACTGAATATCTTTCGTCCACGCCGAAATATAATCTAATGTACGACGCGTTCGGCTGGGAAAGACCGACGTATATCCACCTTCCGCCCATTATGAAAGACGCGCAACATAAACTTTCAAAAAGAAACGGCGACGCGAGTTACGAAGATTTTGTTAAAAAGGGGTTTGTTAAAGAATCCATAATAAATTATATCGCGCTACTCGGTTGGAGCCCCAAGAGCAATACGGAGAAAATGAGTTTAGCGGAATTGGTGGAAAACTTTTCTCTCGACGGGATAAGCAAGTCGCCGTCTATTTTCGACGAAACCAAACTGCGTTGGTTATCGGGCGAATATATAAAAGAAATGAGCGACGAAGAGTTTGTAGAAAGGGCCGAGCCGTTTTTTAAAGAGAGCAAGGTATACGGGAAATACGATTTAAAAAAGATTGCCGCGCTTTTAAAAACGAGAGTGGAAATTTTTAGCGAAATTCCGCAAAAAATAAATTTCCTCGAAGAATTCGGCGAATACGACCTTTCTTTGTTCGCTCATAAAAAAATGAAAACCGATCTCGAAACGGCTAAAACCGTTTTGCCGATAGTAAGAGAAAAAATTTCCGAATTAAAGGAATTTACTTTTGATTCCGTGCACGACGCCGTAGCGGAAACGGTCGGCGAACTCGGAATGAAAAACGGGCAGGTTTTTTGGTGCGTAAGAGTGGCTATTTCCGGG
>CAYQLN010000007.1:0-13560 GCA_964418455.1 uncultured Christensenella sp. | reverse complement strand
AAGGCGCGTCTTCCGCGCTTATCGGCGACAAATCTTTTTGCGAGGGAGCGGAAGTCGTTTCCTCTTCGGATTCTCCTTCGATTTCTCCGTCTTTATTAAGATTTACGAAAGTGGTGGAAGAACCTTTGAAATAAAGTTTTACCATTCCGGTAGAACCGTTTCTGTGTTTTTCTATGAGTATTTCGGCGACGTTCGGCTGAACTTTGCCCTTTGCTATTTCCTCTTCCGTCGCGCTTTTATCGGGACGGTGAATAAACATTACTATATCCGCGTCTTGTTCGATTGCTCCCGATTCTCTCAAGTCGCTGAGTTGCGGTCTTCCTTTCCTTTGTTCTACGGCGCGCGATAATTGCGACAACGCGATGACGGGAACGTCTATTTCCTTTGCGAGAATTTTCAAATTCCTCGATATTTCGGAAATTTCCTGTTGACGGTTCGCGTCTTTTTTATTCGTTTCGCTGCTCATAAGTTGAACGTAGTCTATCATAACCAAGTCTAACCCCGCTTTGCTTTTTAATCTGCGGCATTTGGAACGAACCTGTTGCGGAGTGATGAGCGCGGAATCGTCTATGTATATTTTGCTCTTGGACAGCAGCTCTCTCGCGCGGAGAACTTTCGCCCATTCGGTTTTATTCATTAAACCTTTTTTCGCGTGTTCCATATTAACGCCAGCAACCGAGCACACCATTCTTTGAACGAGTTGCTCTCTGCTCATTTCAAGCGAAAACACGGCGCAGGAATGCCCTTGCAACGCTACGTTTGAAACTATGTTCATAGCAAAAGACGTTTTTCCTACCGCGGGACGCGCAGCGAGTATTATGAGGTCGCTTTTATGCAAACCGTTAAGCAAGTTGTCTATCCCGTGAAAGCCCGTTTTGATGCCCTTTGCCGAAGACGAATCTTTGCTTATCGCGTCGAGATTGGCTATAACGGCGGGCAAAATAGCGCTTACTTTATGCAGTTCGCTGGTATCGGTAGTGTTGGATATGTCGTACACTGTCTTTTCGGCAAAAGCCAAAGTGTCTTGCGAGTTTTTGTTCTTTTTGCCGGAATCTATTATTTCGCTTGCTCCGTAAATCAATTTACGGCGCATACTGTCGTTTTTTACTATTTCGTAGTAACTGTTATAGTTGGCGGTAGAGGGCATAAAATCGGCAAGCCTTGCAAGATATTCCACTCCGCCGACCTTTTCTAAATTTCCGCTTTCGTCCAACGCGTCGGCAAGAACGACCATATCTATCGCCTTTCTGTTAATCATTAAATCGTTCATAACGGAAAAGATTATTTTGTGCTGCTCCAAGTAAAAATCGTCTTCCGTCAGTTTGGAGGATATATCCACCTGTATTCTGTTGTCGAGAATAATACAACCGAGAAGCGCTTGTTCCGCTTCCACGCTGTGCGGCATATCCGCAAGCGCTAATTGGTTAAAATCTTTTTTGTTTTCGTTTTTCGTTGCCATTTACTTTCCCCTTTGGTTTATAAGTTCGCAAACTCTTCGATAGTGTCTTTAAATATTTTGAACGCCTTTTTATAAGGCTCGTCGGTTAACAAATCGACGCCCGCGATTTTTAATAATTCCACCGGCCCGTCGCTTCCGCCCGACGATAAAAACTTTTTATAATCTTCGACCGCTATCTCTCCTTCCGTTAAAATTCTATCCGCTATGGCGAGTGCGCTTATCAAACCGGTTGCGTATTTATAGACGTAGAACGACCTGTAAAAATGCGGTATCCGCGCCCATTCGTATGAAAGTTCGCCCTCGCATTTAAGCGATTTCCCGTAATACTCTTTGTTGAGTTTAAGGTATTCCGCGTTCATTCCGTCTTTGGTTAGCGGTCGGTCGTTTTCCACCGTTTCGTGAGCGTATTCCTCGAATTCGGAGAACATCGTTTGACGAAAAATCGTGGTTCTTATCATCTCTAAAAGATAAGAAAGCAAGTATTTTTTCTCCGCTTCGGAAGTGGATTTTTTAAGCAGATATTTAAGCAATAACGTTTCGTTTACCGTGCTTGCGACCTCCGCCACGAATATGCGGTAATCGGCTTTTGCATAAGGCTGCGTTTTGTTGGAATAATACGAATGAATACTATGCCCCATTTCGTGCGCTATCGTGAAAATATCGTTGGTGGTTTGTTTGTAGTTGAGAAGGACGAAGGGATGCGTGTCGTATACGCAAACGGAATACGCGCCGCTCCTTTTGTTTTTCGTTTCGTAAACGGAAAGCCAACGTTCTTCTCTTGCTTTTTTTAACAATTTCGCATAATCTTCGCCGAGAGGCGCAAGCCCTTCTATTACCAAATCGTATGCGGAGTCGTATTCCATTTTCATTTCCGCGTCTTTAACTACGGGAACGTACAAATCGTAGGGATAAAGCGTTTTATATCCCAAAAGTTTTTTCTTTAACGCTATATACCTGTGCATATCCTTTTGCGCGGCTTTGACGTTTTTTATGAGTTTATCGTATACTTCCACAGAAACGTCTTCGCCGATTAGCGCGCGCTCCATCGTGGACTTGTATTTTTTCGCCCTCGTATAAAACACGTCTTTTTTCACGTTGCCGACGTAGGTTGCGGAAATAACGTTCAAAAGGTCGCCGTAGGCTTTATAATACGCTTTGAAGCCTTTTTTTCTGAGCGCGCGATCGGGCGATCGCATTATCTCTGCATACGAGCCGTGAGAAAGAGCGATTTTTTTGCCGTTGTGAGTTATGCTCGCAAGCGGCAAATCCGCATTGTCTATCTTTGTGAATATATCGTGGAAACCGCCGAGCGCGTCTTGCGAAAGAGCAAGCAGCCTTTCTTCGTTTTCGCTCAAAACGTGCGACTTGATTTTAACTATTTCTTTCAACGAATAATCGTAGTCTTTGAGTTTGGGATCCGATATGAACGCTTGAAGAGTTTGTTCGGGAAGCGCGGTCAGTTCGGGAACGATAAACGCGCTTTCCGCGTTAAACGCGCTCGCCAAAACGGAAACTTTCGCGCACAACGCGTCGTATTCGCTCAACGACGTGTCGCTGTCGCGCTTCATCATCGCGTATACGGAAAGTTTTTCCAGAACGCGAGAAACTTCCTCTTGTTTTTTCGAACATTTATAAAATTCTTCCGCGTCGCCGAGTTTCCCTTTAAACTCTTCGAAGTTTATTTTTTTCGAAAGGTCTTCCGCCGTTTTATAAAATTCTTCGTCGCTGCCGAAAATATCTTCTATCGCCCATTCGTATTTATTCAAGCCTAATTCCCCTTTAATTTTTATTGCTGTGTATCGGAGCGGGTATTCTTCCGCCTCGATTTATAAAATCCGCGCACGAGTATTCGCTGACTCGCATAACGGGCGCTCTGCCCAAAAGTCCGCCAAACTCCACGTATTCTCCCACTTTTTTGTTCGGAACGGGTATTACTCTGACCGCGGTGGTTTTGTTGTTTATCATGCCGATTGCCGCTTCGTCCGCAATCATTCCGCTTATGGTCGTTGCAGGGGTATCGCCCGGTATAGCGACCATATCTATGCCTACGCTGCAAACGGAAGTCATCGCTTCCAAGTTATCCAGGCATATCGCGCCCTTTTCGGCTGCGTTTATCATTCCTATATCTTCGCTGACGGGAATAAACGCTCCCGATAATCCTCCCACGCTTCCGCTCGCCATCACGCCGCCTTTTTTTACCGCGTCGTTAAGCAACGCAAGAGTTGCGGTAGTGCCGTGCGCGCCTACGCTTTCCAAACCTATTTCCTCCAAAATGTGTGCGACGCTGTCGCCCATAACCGGAGTGGGAGCAAGCGATAGATCGATTATTCCGAATTCTGCGTTTAAACGTTTGCTCGCTTCTTTTCCAATAAGCATACCCGCCCTCGAAATTTTGAACGCGGTTTTTTTAACCGTTTCGCACACTTCGCCTATAGGTTGACCTTTAACGCTTTTTAACGCGTGATGAACGACGCCAGGACCGGACCCGCCGACGTTGATTACCGTTTCCGCTTCGCCTACGCCGTGAAACGCGCCTGCCATAAACGGATTGTCTTCCACGGCGTTGCAAAACACTACTAATTTAGCGCAACCCAGCCCGTCCTTATCCGACGTTATATCCGCCGTCTTTTTGATTATTTCGCCCATTAAACCGACCGCGTCCATATTTATGCCCGATTTAGACGATCCTACGTTTACCGAAGAACACAGCCTTTCGGTTACCGAAAGCGCTTCCGGAATACTTTCTATAAACGAGCGTTCGAAAGAGGTCATTCCCTTTTGAACGAGCGCGGAATATCCGCCCAAAAAATCTATTCCGATTGTTTTCGCGGCGTCGTCGAGCGCTTTTGCGAGCACCGTTTCTTGCCCTTTAAAATTGGCGGTCAACATACTTGCGGGGGTTATGGAAACCCGCTTGTTTATAATCGGAATACCGTATTCCGAACCGAGGTCTTCGGCAACTTTTACTATATTCCCCGCCTTTTTGCAAATAAGGTCGTAACAAAGCCTTGCGGTTTCTTTCGCGTCGTCGCGTATGCAGGACAAAAGAGATATTCCCATCGTTATGGTTCTGACGTCGAAATGCTCTTTTTCCACCATATCGATGGTTTCTATTATTTCCTTTCTGTTTAATATGCTCATATATCCACCCGTCTTACGTTAAATTTTATGCATGGCATTGAAAATGTCTTAGTGCTGAACGTGAATTGATACGCCGATTTCTTCGCCGAGTTTAACAAGTTTTTCGCGGAAATCTTTCAAAGGCAAAAGCGATTTCGAAAGGTCGCAGAGCATTATCATCGTAAAGTTACCTTGAACTATCGTTTGACTTATATCCTCTATATTGACTTGACTTTCCGCTATCGCCGCGGATACTTTGGCTATTATTCCCGATTTGTCTTTTCCTATTACGGTTACTATCGCTTTCATTAAAATTACTCCTTAACCTTTTTTTCTTTTGCTTTCGATTCCGAATCGATTTTTTCGTATTCTATCATCACGTTGCCTTGCGTTATGAATTTATATCTCGCGCCTTTTTCGAGTTCCGGAAAAGGTTTTTCGTAAAACACCAAAACCTTCCTTTCGAAATCGCTTTTCTTGTATTCGTTGTATTCTTCGAACAAAAGCGATTTTACGTCAACGCCGTCTTTTATGTTTTTTTCTCCGTCGTAACCCGTAAATTCGCCCTCGAAAGTTTCGCGTTTGCCCGTTTGCAAACGAACGCACAGTTTATAGTATTTATTCGCCCTCGAATACGGTATGCCGAGATATATAAAGGAAAACAACACGAAAACGAAAGTCAGCGGATATTCGATAAGCCTTATAATAGTCGTTTGATTCGAGCCGTATGGCAAAAGTTTGTACCAAACGAATATGCCTACGCTCGCGAAAGCGTATATCGCAAGAATTACGATATACCAAACCAAGAGTTTGTTCCTTTGTTTTTTTACCGACAATAGTTCGGCTTCGTTATAATATTCCATTCTTCTCCTTTACCGTTTGTAATCGGTGCGTATTTTAGTAAGCGTCGACCCGTTGTCGAAAAACAACTCGTATCTATCCGAATACTCTGCAAAAACATATTTCGCGTTTTGTTTTACCCTGTAATATTTGGGATAAATTTCCCTTGGCGCGGAAAACTCTTTTTCTTCTTTACCCGTCGTTTCCTCTTGAAAAACCGACTTGTATCGTTCTTGCTGCCCGACGTTTTGCACGGGAGGTTCGGGTTGCGGTGCGCGGACGTCGGTCACGTCCGCATAAGAGAACGCGTCGCGTTTTTCCGTTTTTCGTTTGCCTGTTTTTTTTATTTTGGAAACTGTCAAGAACCCAGCCCAAACAACCGACAACGCCAATATTATCCAAAACGCGGTCAATATAGCGGGCACGCCTGCAAAGACGCCCGTTATCCACAATATCACGCCTATAAGACAAACGAGCGAGGTTAGTTGCAAATTGAACAATCCCAAAAAGGCATAAAGCGTTTTGAATATCGTTTTTATTATGTTTTTTATCGCGCCGAACAACAATCGGTTCCTATAAACAAACACTTATCCTTTCACTCCCCTGTCTATATTAAAAAAATCGTATACGCCGTTTCTGAATTCTTTCGTTTTTATCGACCAATTTTCAACGACGCCCACAACGTTTTCCACGGAAGCGAACCAAAAATATCTGCCGTCGCTACTGTTTTCCCTGTTGTCGCCGAGATAAAAAAACATATTTTCGGGAACGGTGTATTCCACCCCTTCGTAAAAACGACGACTTTCTTCGGGATACGCGTGCGACAATATCCGAGTTGAACCGTGAGCATAAGGCTCGTCTATTTTATTACCGTTCAAAAACACTTCGCCGTCTTGAATTTTAAAAACGTCGCCCTCGACGGCAATAACTCTTTTTATTATCCATTTCCCGTTAGGAAGAATATTTTCCAATATAACCACGTCGCCCGCTTCGGGAGAACGGGTTTTGTTTGCTATAACGACGTCGCCGTTGTGCAAGGTCGTTTCCATCGAAGCCCCGTCTACCACGACGTTAACGAACACGAATACCGAATAATAGAAAAAAACCAAAACGATATACGACAAAATTACCGCCCAAACGACAAAACGCCTGTTCGATTTATATTCGCCGCATTTCTTTTCTGCAAGACTTTTTTTGATTTTTACACTTTCTTCCATATAGATTTTGCCCTTATCTTTTAATATCGCAGCCCTCTTATATCCACAAAACGTTGTTTATCAAATAGGGATTTTCTCCGTTAAACTTCAACGCGTTTACCGTTTGATAATTTTTCAGTACTCTTCCCTCTTCCGACTTAAATCTCGTTAATTCCAGCATAACGTTGTGCCAAACCTTTCCGCCGCCCACGTTTACCGTCGCCTTATATTCCGTTCTTTCGCCGAAATAATCGACTATCAAAACGGCGGAAAATTCCCCTCCGTCTTTCATAAACACGTCGAACAGCAAAATGGCGTCTTGTTTAGGCTTGTCTTTTTCCGCGTTGATTTTGAAAGTTATAAGTCCGTTTTCCGCGCGAACGCCCGCTATATCCATCGGACCGTTTTTGACGATGAGTTTACCCTTGTTTTCGAAATCGAAAGGAGAAGGCGCAATGCCGATAAAAACGTTTTCGGCATTTTCCGTTCTCGAAGAATACACGACGGTGGATTTGTTGGATTTGTTTATTTGTTCTTGACTGAATTTTTTGCATATCACGGGCGAACAAACGACGTATCCCGTTTGATAGGTCGCCTGCGCAAAAAACACGGCGAGTTTGGAATTGTGAAAAGGCTCGTATTCGAAATAAAATTTTCCGTTTTCCTTTTTACAAACAAGTTTTTTATAAGAACGAAGTTTTGCGTCTACGACGCCCTCGCCTACGAAAACGGATACTTCTTTAAGTCCTTCGCCCTCTTTTTTGATTTTATCGGCGGTGACTTCTATTTCTATTTTTCCTTCGACGATTTCCGCCTTTATATCGGGCGAAGCGGGCAGTCTGGATTTTTTCGCGCCGACGGTGAGATATTTGGAAAAGAACTCCTTTATATCCCAATAAGAAGAGTAATCTATGCCTTTATCGTATCCTACCGAATAGTTTACCGCGCGATAAAGTTCGTCGCTTATTCTTTCGACGGTATCAAACGCTCTGTCCGCGTCGTAATCGCCGCTGTTCGTAGGAGAAAGCATGAGCAACGGGCATTTAACGCTTTTAGCATAAGCCTGCGGTTCTATTCCCGCAAGCACGGTTAGCATATCGTCGCTAAACTGCGGGTCGAGTTCCCCGCTCCATTTTTTTATGTTTTTATATGCGCCCCAACCTGCGTTGCCGACCATAACGGCACATTCCACTTCTTCGCTCGTGGCGATTAAATGCCAAAGCGGAGTCGCGGACTCGTTTATGCCTATCGCGCCCACTTTGACCACGCCGCTTTGAGATTTAAGATATTTTAACGCGTATCTGACGCTTACGCCCCACTCGTACCAACAAGTATTTTTCACTCCGCGAGTTACCGCGTACAGGTCTTCTTTTACGTTGTCGTATTCCGCATAACTCAAATCTTCGGGATATTCCGTGCCTTCCGATTGAAAAACGTTCCCCGTCGGATTAAAAGACAAAACCATATATCCGAGTTTAGCAAGGTCGTACACGATTTTTTCGTTATATTCGTTTTTCGCGCCGTTAATCAGCATTATTGCCCCCGAAAGCGGTTGCAAAACGTTTTTCGCGAAATTAGCGCGGATAATTACGTTACCTTTTTCCGTTTCCCTGCCGTTTATGGCAATCGAACTTATCACCACGTCTTTAATGCGTTTTTCTTTAAGAACGGAAGCGGTAACATCTTCTTTTATTTCAAAATTTCCCCATAACGCCATAGGCGTTAATATCGCTGCGGGCATCTTTACCTCATAAATCCGCTTTTCGCGGACGGTTTTTCCTTTTTTTAATTTTTAAATTCGCTTGATTTTTTTTTAACTATATTTTATAATTGCTTTTACTCTCACTTGCTTCGGTAAAACCGAAACCGACCGAGAGTCGAACGCGGCGTTCAAAAATTTGCAAACGCTTCGCGCCACGCGTTTTTTCGCCTACGTTACGATATAGTTTATACTATAACATAGTAAGTATATTATAATACACCTATCTTGCGTTTGCAAGTGAAAATCGGATTTATTTTAACTTTTAGAAGGTAGCGTATGACCTTTTCTTATTCAAAAGAATTTTCCGCGTCCTCTTTTACAGACGTGGAAAACGCGTTTATTTACGAATATTTGCCCGAGGCTTCGGGAAATGCCGTTAAGGTTTACCTTTACGGGCTTTTTTTGTGCCAAAACGAAGCGTTCGACCAACCGCTCGCGGAAATTGCGAAAACTCTTAATATGACGGAAAACGAAATTACCGATTGTTTTAAGTTTTGGGAGGAATTCGGATTGTGCTCCGTTTTATCGACCGAACCTTTTGCCGTAGTGTATATGCCCGTTAAAAACAACGGTTCGAATAAACCGAGAAAATACAAAGCGGAAAAATATACGGAATTCACAAAAGGCTTGCAAGCGTTATTGCCCTCTCGAATGATTTCCACCAATGAATATTCCGAATATTTTTCGATAATGGAAAACTTCGGCATAAAACCCGAAGCGATGCTTATGATAGTTAAATATTGCGCCGACCGAAAGGGAAACGACATAGGCTATAAATATATTTCAAAAGTGGCGAAAGATTTCGGCGCGAGAGGCATCGTCACGGTGGAAAAGGTGGAAAAAGAACTTTCTTCATACGTTTTGAGAACGAGTGAAATAGAAAGAATTTTAAAGGCTTTAAAACTTAGAAGAGCACCCGATATAGACGACCTGACGTTATTGAAAAAATGGACCGCAGAACTCGATTTCGAGGTCGACAACATCGTTTTCGCGGCTTCAAAAATGAAAAAAGGCAGTTTCAACAAGTTAGACGAGTTTTTAATGGAACTTTATTCCATGAAAAGTTTTTCCAAAGAGGAAATTGCCGACTATATGAGCAAAAAAGAAAAACTTTTCGATTTGGCGATAGCGATTAACCGCGCGCTTTCCGTTTACGTGGAAGTTTTAGACGCGGAAATAGACAACTACGTTAAAAAGTGGGTGCAATACGATTTCTCCAAAGAAACTCTTTTGTTTATCGCAAACCATGCTTTCAAAAGCGGAAAAAACACTTTGCAGTATATGGACGAATTGGTGGAAACGTTGCACGAAAAGGGTTTTATAGATTTATCGAGCGTGGGCGATTATTTCGATTCCATCGGCAAAAACGACGAGTTTATAAAGAAAATTCTTTTAACCTGCGGAGTGAACCGCCGCCCCACCGAATGGGACAGAAAAAATCTTGCAGAATGGAGAAGTTGGAATTTCAGCGACGAAATGATTTTGGAAGCGGCTAAACTCGCTTCGGGAAAAGGTTCTCCCATACCCTATATTCAAGGCGTTTTGTCTAATTGGAAAAACAATTCGGTATTCAGTTTGTCAAGCGACGCGGCGGCGACGCAAAACGGAGTTTCTTCGCAGGAAGACTATAACAGAGAATACGCGAGAAGAAGAGCGAAAGCGTTGCAGATTGCGCAAAACAACGTGGATAAAGCAATGCAAATAGAAGGATTCGGGGCTATTTATTCGAGAATAAATTCCATTGAAAAAGACCTTGCTTTCGCCGAAATAAACGGCAACGAAACCGCGCTTGCCGCGTTTGAAAAAGAGAAAAAAGAAACGATAGAAAAAGCCAATACGATTTTGAAAGACGTCGGACTTACTTTGAACGACCTTTATCCGCGCTATGCCTGCGAAAAGTGCAAGGATACGGGATACGTGGGCACTCATCGTTGCGACTGTTTCGGTTTGAAAGTTTAATTCTTTAAATATTTCACCTTTTAAAAACAATCTTTTATTGTTAGAAAAAATGATATTTTTAAGCACGAAAACGGGCTTCGACAAATCTGCCGAAGCCCGTTGAATTTTTAGTTTTTTTATTTATTTTCCGATTTTTCTTCCGCGTTCACGTTTACCACGCTCCAAAGCGAAAAACCTTCCCTTATTCCGAAAAGGGAGCAAACGGACACCGCGATAAGTTCTATACCGTACAAAACTATATGCTCCGATATGCTTTCTACAGGTTCCAAAAGGAGCAACACCGATACCGTTACGGTAAAAGCCGCTTCGATAAAAAGCACCGCGGACGACAGTCTTTTTTCCTTTGCCTGCTCTATTCCCATTACGATATTCGCGCCCGCTCTGAACACGCCGAGTATACCCCACGCTATACCGATATACGACATAACCTCGTGCTCGGTCGCCTTAACGACGAACACTGTGCCGAGAACGGTTAGAATGAGCGAATAGGTAAACGCTTGCGGTTTTTTATCGCCGACTAAAAGTTTCAAAAATCCGAGCGTTACGCCGGCAACGCCGATAAAAAGCATTATCGAGCCGAGCAGATAAGGCAACGCCGAATAAATTCGGGACCGCAAAACAATGCAAAGACAGCCCGTTACGAAGATAAATAAGTGAGAATATTTATATAAAAAACTTAAACTTTTTTTAAGTCTTTCCATTAACTATTCTTCTATCCTTATAAAGCCGTCGACGGATATAACTCCCTCCGTCGCTTTTATTTTTTCTATCGCTTTCATAACCGCGCTTTCCGCACATTCGTGCGTTACGATTACCATCGGAACGACGCCCTCTTTTTCGGCGACTTGCTTGGCTTCTTTTATGTTTATGTTATGTTTAGCGAGTATTCCCGAAATGCGACTTAAAACGCCTTTAAGGTCTTTCACGCTCAAACGAATGAAATATTGCGAATAAAAATCGTCTGCGAATTTGGTTTCTTTCACGCCTTTATCGTTATTCTTAAAGCAGGTGTAGAAATAATTGGGATGCTTTGCGGCAAAAATAACGTCGGAAACGATTGCGCTACCCGTCGGAAGCGCGCCCGCGCCCCTGCCGTATAGCATTATTTGACCTACCGAATCGCCCACTAAATGAACGGCGTTGAAACTGTCGTTAACGGTCGCGAGAGGATTGCCGTTAGGAACGTATGCCGGATGAACCCTTACTTCAACGCCCTTTTCGGTGTTTTTGCCCACTGCCAAAAGTTTTACCGTATAACCCAATTCCTTACCGTAAGAAATATCTTCTTTCGTTATGGAAGTTATACCCTCCCTGTGAACGTTGTCGACGGAAATTTTAGTATTGAACGCAAGACTTGACAATATGGAAAGTTTATAAGTCGCGTCGAAACCTTCTACGTCTGCCGTGGGATTAAATTCCGCATAACCGAGTCGTTGCGCTTCTTTTAAGGCTTCTTCGTATGTAGAACCCTCGTTTGACATTTTAGTTAAAATGTAGTTGGTGGTTCCGTTGATAATACCTTTTAACGACTTGATTTCATTGGCTTGCATACCGTCGATAAGCGTTCTTATAATAGGCACGCCGCCTACGCAACTTGCTTCGAAAAACAATCCTGCGTGCATTTCCTTAGCCGTTTCTTCGAGTTCGGGCCAATGTTTTGCAAAAAGTTCTTTATTGGAAGTAACGACCGTTTTTCCGCTCATCAACGCTTTCAAAACGAAAGTCTTTGCAGGCTCCACGCCCCCGATAACTTCCACAACCACGTCTATCGCGGGGTTAGAACATATTTCTTCTATACTGCTTGCGACCTTTTCCCTTTCTATTCCGAGAGATACGGCTCTCTCCACATTCTTTTCAAGAACGGCTTCTACCGTTATGTCTAAGCCTTGCGTTTTCTTGAAAAAGTCCTTTTTGTCGGTAAAAATCTTGTATGTTCCGCCGCCTACGACGCCGAGTCCCAAGATTGCTACTCCAACTTTTTTCATCTTTTCGTCTCCTTTTTTTAAGACTATTTTTCTTTTAACGTTTTAAGAGCGTCGCTCTATTTGTTCAAATAATAAATGGTTTTAAGCCCGTCGAGAGTCAACATTCTGTCGACTTTATCTATAACCTTAACTTCTTTGGCTATCATCTCGCCCATACCGCCGGTTGCGATGACGGTGATTTTATCGTTACCCAATTCTTCTTTTATTTTTTTTACGATATTATCCACTAAACCCGCAAACCCGAACACTAAACCCGACTGCATACACGACTTGGTGTTTTTTCCGATTACCGATTTCGGTGCGGCAAGTTCTATCATCGGAAGTTGCGCGGTGTTTTTTACCAAACCTTCGAGCGAAGTTTTTATTCCGGGAGCGATTACCACGCCCAAAAGTTCGCATTTTTCGCTTATTATATCGAAAGTGGTTGCCGTGCCGAAGTCGATTACTATCGTCGGTCCGCCGTATTTGGTCCACGCCGAAACGCTGTTCACTATTATATCCGCGCCCACTTCTTTCGGATTATCCGCTTTGATATTCAGACCCGTTTTCACTCCCGGTCCTACGAGCAACGGCGAAATACCGAAAAAGTATTCGCACATATGGCAAACGGTATAGTTTAGCGAGGGTATCACCGAGGACATTATAACTCCGTCGATATCGTTTTTACTTATTACCTTATCGCCGAGCAGGTTAACGAGCACGGAACCGTACTCGTCTGCCGTTCTCGAAATTCTGGAAGAAACCCTGAACGACGCCAAAAGTTTTTCGCCCTCGAACACGCCGTATTTTATATTGGTGTTCCCAACGTCTATCGTAAGTAACATTTTATTCTTCCCCTTTCTTTGGCGGTGTTTTTTCTAAATCGGAAATATCTTCCGCGGTTTCCGTTTGCCGCTCGTCCGCTTCGACTTCTAAATCCGCTTCTTCTTCGAAATCGGAGGTTGAAGTTTGTCCTTGCGCCGCTTCTATCGCTTTTATCGTCCCGTAAATTGCGGGAGCGACCAAAAGATTTATCGCAAGTTCGATTAAAAAATTAACGCCTGCGCACATCACTATTAAGTAGTACATAACGCCTACGCCTTCGCCCGTTGCGAGAGAAGAAATCGCGTCGTGCATAACGAGCGCGCCGACGACGAATATTCCCGTATTGACCACGGGCACCGCGCCGGAAGCGACGAAAGTCGCCGCGTATTTGTTTTTCGATTGCATAACGTTATACAGCAAACCGCCTATCGCGCC
>CAYQLN010000006.1:0-13882 GCA_964418455.1 uncultured Christensenella sp. | reverse complement strand
ATAAAAACGAAAAATAAGTTTAACGGGAGAAAAAAATGAAAGAATTCGAACTTAAATACGGTTGCAATCCCAATCAAAAGCCTTCCAAAATATATATGAAAGACGGAAGCGAATTGCCTATCGAAATATTAAACGGCAGACCGGGATATATAAATTTTTTAGACGCGTTTAACAGTTGGCAGTTGGTCAAAGAACTCGACGCGGCGTTGGGAATAGCGGCGGCTACTTCTTTTAAACACGTAAGCCCCACGTCCGCGGCGGTCGGAATACCTCTTTCGAAAGAACTTAAAAGAGCGTGCTTTGTCGACGATATTGAGGGGCTGGAAGATTCTCCTCTCGCAATGGCTTATGCAAGAGCGAGGGGCACCGACAGGATGTGTTCTTTCGGAGATTGGGTCGCGCTGTCGCGTAAGTGCGACGTCGTCACCGCGAAACTTATAGCGAGGGAAGTCAGCGACGGCGTTATCGCTCCCGACTATGAAGAAGGAGCGTTGGAAATTTTGAAAGGCAAAAGAAAAGGCAACTATAATATCGTAAAAATCGATCCCGACTACATTCCTGCGGAAAAGGAAACGAAAGAAGTTTTCGGAATAACTTTCGAACAAGGCAGAAACAATTTTAAGATAGAAGAATCTTTACTTTCTAACGTGGTAACGGAAAACAAAAACATTCCCGCTTCCGCGAAAAGGGATTTGGTAATTTCTCTCATAACTCTCAAATATACTCAGTCCAACTCCGTTTGCTATGCCTACGACGGTCAGGCAATCGGCGTTGGCGCGGGACAACAATCGAGAATCCATTGCACGAGATTGGCTGGAGGCAAGGCGGATACTTGGTTTTTGCGCCAACACGAAAAGGTTTTAAACCTGCCGTTCAAATCCACGCTCGGCAGAGCAGACAGAGATAACGTTATAGACGGATATATAAACAAAAACGAAGAGGACGTTTGCGCGGAAGGCGTATGGCAAAAATACTTTACCGTTCGCCCCGAACCCTTAACGCAAAAGGAAATGCAAGAATATCTCGCAACCAAAACGGACGTCGCATTGGGCTCTGACGCTTTCTTTCCCTTTTTCGATAACGTCGAAAGAGCGAAAAAGAGCGGCGTGAAATATATAGCGCAACCCGGCGGTTCCATAAGGGACGATTTGGTAATAGATTGTTGCAACCGTTTCGGTATTGCCATGGCGTTTACGGGAATGAGATTGTTCCATCATTGATTTAAAAGGAATTTCTATGAAAATAATGGTTATAGGCGGCGGCGGAAGAGAGCACGCCGTCATAAAAAAATTGAAAGAAAATAAATCGGTAGAAATAATATACGCGCTCCCCGGTAACGGCGGCATCGCGAACGACGCGGTTTGCGTAGACGTAAAAGCAACCGATATCGTCGGGGTAACGGATTTTGCCGAAAAAAATCAAATAGATTTTGCGGTGGTAACTCCCGACGATCCGCTCGTCCTCGGTATGGTAGACGCGTTGGAAGAAAAAGGAGTGAAGTGTTTCGGCCCGAATAAGCGCGCGGCTATAATCGAAGGAAGCAAAGCGTTCAGCAAAGACCTAATGAAAAAATACGGAATACCTACCGCCGAATACGAAATATTCACCGACCTCGAACGCGCTTTGGAATATTTAAAAACCGCCCCCGTTCCCACGGTAATAAAGGCGGACGGGCTTGCTCTCGGTAAGGGCGTTATAATCGCTCAAACCCGCGAAGAAGCGACGGAAGCCGTTGTTTCGATGATGAAAAACGGCAAGTTCGGCGACAGCGGAAAGAAAGTGGTAATAGAGGAGTTTTTAACGGGGCCCGAAGTATCCGTGTTGTCGTTTACCGACGGAAAAACGGTGGCCCCGATGGTTTCTTCGATGGACCATAAAAGAATAGGCGACGGCGACGTCGGCTTGAATACGGGCGGAATGGGAACTATCGCGCCTAATCCGTTCTGGACGGAAGAAATAGCAAAAGAATGTATGGAAAAGATTTTTTTGCCGACCGTGAACGCTATGAACGCCGAAAACAGAACGTTCAAGGGCTGTTTGTATTTCGGATTGATGCTCACGCCGAAAGGTCCGAAAGTTATAGAATATAATTGTCGTTTCGGCGACCCTGAAACGCAGGTGGTGTTACCGCTCTTAAAAACCGACCTTTTAACGGTTATGCAAGCGGTAAGAGAGCAAACTCTCGAAAAAATTAAAGTTGAGTTCGAAAACAAGAGCGCGGCTTGCGTTATAATGGCAAGCGGCGGTTATCCCGAAAGTTATAAAAAAGGCGAAACGCTCGTTATCCCCGAAGATATAAAGGACAAGGTATACGTCGCGGGAGCGAAGATAAAAGACGGAGTTTTGTTAACGGACGGCGGAAGAGTGCTCGGCGTAACGGAAGTTGCTTCCGACCTCGAAACCGCGCTGAAAAAATCCTACGAAGCGGTAGCGCGCATCGAATTCAAAAACTCGTATTACAGAAAAGACATAGGACAAAAAGCGTTAGACAGAATAAGGAAAAAATAAAAATGGTTAAAAGAGTATTCGTTGAAAAGAAAAAGGAACTTGCGCACGAATCGGCTAAACTTCTTGCCGATATAAAAACTTTGCTCGGCATTAACGGCATAGAAGAAATTCGTATCGTCAATCGCTATGACGCAGAGGGAATAGACGAAGAATTGTTCGATTATGCAAAGAAAACGGTTTTTAGCGAACCGCAACTCGATATAGTGTCGGAAAATCTCGATTTAACCGAATACACCGCTTTTGCAGTGGAGTATTTGCCGGGGCAATTCGATCAACGCGCCGACAGTGCTGAGCAGTGTATTCAAATAATATCGCAAGGCGCAAGACCGAAAGTCAGAACCGCCAAGGTGTATCTTTTGAAAGGAACGGCAAGCGAAGAGGAACTCGCAAAAATCAAAAAACACGTTATCAATCCCGTGGAATCGCGCGAGGCGGATATGAAACTCCCCGAAACGCTTAAAGCGGAATACGAAATTCCCTCTACCGTTAAAACCGTAGAAGGATTTATCGATTTAGAAGACGACGAAGCGGAAAATTTCATAGCGAAAAACGGACTCGCTATGGACGCGGAGGACGTTAAGTTTTGCCGTGATTATTTTAAGAAAGAGGGCAGAAATCCTACTATCACCGAAATTAAGATGATAGATACCTATTGGTCCGATCATTGCCGTCATACTACCTTTTTAACCAATATCGACGACGTATCTTTCGAAGACGAACTAATAGAAAAAGGCTATAAAGATTATCTGGAAACGAGAAAGTCGCTGGGAAGAACGAAGCCCGTTTGCCTTATGGACGTCGCCACCCTTGCGGTTAAATATTTAAAGAAAAACGGAATGCTCGATAAACTCGACGAGAGCGAAGAAATCAACGCTTGCACCGTCAAAATAACCGTGGAAGCGGACGGAAAAAAAGAGCCGTGGCTGTTATTGTTCAAAAACGAAACGCATAATCACCCCACCGAAATAGAACCTTTCGGCGGTGCGGCTACGTGTATCGGCGGAGCAATCAGAGACCCGCTTTCGGGCAGGTCGTACGTTTACGGAGCAATGCGCGTTACGGGCGCAAGCGACCCGACGGTTCCCGTTTCTCAAACGTTAAAGGGTAAACTCCCTCAACGAAACATAGTAACGACCGCCGCCGCGGGATATTCATCGTACGGTAACCAAATCGGTTTGGCTACCGGTATGGTAGACGAAATCTATCACGAAGGCTACACGGCAAAACGTATGGAAATCGGCGCGGTGATTGCAGCCGCTCCCGAAGAAAACGTCAGAAGAGAACGTCCCGAAGCGGGCGACGTGGTTATTATGATAGGCGGTTCTACCGGAAGAGACGGTTGCGGCGGCGCGACCGGCTCTTCGAAAAGCCATAAGATAGAATCTATAGAAACTTGCGGTGCGGAAGTGCAAAAAGGCAACGCTCCTGAAGAAAGAAAACACCAACGCCTGTTCAGAAATCCCACCGCTACCAAAATGATAAAACGTTGCAACGATTTCGGCGCGGGCGGGGTATCGGTCGCTATCGGCGAACTTGCGGACGGGTTGATAATAAATCTCGACGAAGTTCCTAAGAAATACGAAGGGCTCGACGGCACCGAACTTGCCATAAGCGAATCGCAAGAACGTATGGCGGTCGTAGTGGAAAAAGAGAATGCCGAAGAATTCCTCGCGCTTTGCGATAAAGAAAACTTGCAAGCGAAAAAGGTTGCCGAAGTAACGGAAGCGTCAAGGCTCGTTATGTTCTGGAACGGCAATAAAATCGTGGATATATCCCGTGAATTTCTCAATTCCAACGGCGCGGAAAAACACGTGAGCGCGACCGTTAAAAAATCCTTGCCCTTCGAAAAAGAAATTCGCGGCGGATTTGCGGATAATATGAGAAAAACCGCAAGCGATTTAAACGTGTGCAGTAAACGCGGATTGTCCGAGCGGTTCGATTCAACCATCGGCGCGGGAACGGTTCTTATGCCTTTCGGAGGAAAAAATCAAAAAACTCCCGTTCAAGCGATGGCGCAAAAAATTTCCATGGAAAAGAAGCATACCGACGATTGCTCGCTTATGTCTTGGGGCTACAATCCCTTTATAAGCGAAAAAAGTCAATATCACGGCGCGTATCTTGCGGTAGTGGAGTCTCTTTGCAAACTAATCGCTACGGGCGCGGAGTTTAACGACGTTTATCTGACTTTCCAAGAATATTTCGAAAAACTCGGAAAAGACTCGTCGAAATGGGGCAAACCTTTGGCTGCGCTTTTGGGCGCGTTCGAGGCTCAAAAAGACTTCGGCGTGGGCGCGATAGGAGGAAAAGATTCTATGAGCGGTTCGTTTGAAAACATTTCCGTTCCGCCCACTTTGGTTTCCTTTGCCGTAACCACCGCAAAAACCGACGACGTGGTTTCAAACGAGTTCAAAAAAGCGGGAGATAAAGTCGTTATGCTTTCTCCCGAATATAACGAAAACGGCTTGCCCGTGCCCGAAAGTCAAATCGCTTTATTCGGCAAGGTTCATTCCTTGTTAAAAAGCAAAAAGGCTACGGCGTGCTGGACGCCCGTATACGGCGGCGTCGCGGAGGGCGTGTTGAAAGCCTGCCTCGGCAACGGGTTCGGATTTAAATTCGGCGATAACCTCGCCGTTGAGGATATATTCGGTTATAAATACGGTTCTTTCTTGTTGGAAGTAACGGAAGAAACGGAAGGGGAATTTATCGGCGAAATTACCGAAGCGGAAGAATTCGTTTATAAAAACGAAAAGATAAGTTTAAGCGAATCGAGCAATCTTTACGAAAGCAGGTTGGAAAGCGTTTTTCCTTGCAATATACAACCGGCAAAAACCCCGATAGAAACCTTTAATTACGTTGCTAACGAAAGGGTTAGCGCAAACGTAAAAGTCGCAAAACCCAAAGTTTTGATTCCTGCGTTCCCCGGCACTAACTGCGAATACGATAGCGCGAAAGCGGTGGAAGACGCGGGTGCGGAAGCGGAAATCGTAGTCGTTAACAACCTCAGCGGAGAAGGTATCAAAAGGAGCGTGGAAAAAATCGCAAACGCGATTAAGCGTTCGCAAATGATATTTATTCCCGGCGGCTTTTCGGGTGGCGACGAACCGGACGGCAGCGCAAAATTCATAACGGCGTTTTTCCGTAACGAAGAAATAAAAGCGGCTGTCGCAAATCTGCTCGACGAACGCGGCGGGCTGGCTTGCGGAATATGCAACGGATTTCAAGCGCTCATCAAACTCGGACTTGTTCCGTTCGGAAAAATAATAGATACCGACGAAAATTGTCCCACGCTTTCGTTTAACGTAATATCTCGTCATCAAAGCAAAATCGTCAGAACGAGAATCGCTTCCAACAAATCTCCGTGGCTTGCGGAAACCAACGTGGGCGATATATATAACGTGCCTATTTCGCACGGAGAAGGCAGATTTATTGCGGATGAAAAACTGATAAGGCAACTTGCCGAAAACGGTCAAATAGCAACGCAGTACATCGATTTCGGCGGAAACGCTTCCAACGAGGTTCAGTTTAATCCCAACGGCTCGATGTTTGCGATAGAAGGCATAACTTCTCCCGACGGGAGGGTGTTCGGCAAAATGGGACACAGCGAACGTATCGGCAGGGGACTTTATAAAAACGTTCTCGGCGAATACGATATAAAAATGTTTAAATCCGCGGTAAAATTCTTTAAGTAAAAAAACGGAAACAAAATCTAACCGCCCCCGAAAATTCGGGGGCGGTTGAAATTTAAAGAGATTTTTAAGATTTTCTATATAAGTAATCAGTCAAATCTAATAAGTCGGTATGTAAAATATCGAGAAAGTAAGCCAAAGAAAATCGAATACGCAAACGTATTATTCAGCGGGCTTGTTTTTCTCGGCTTCGAAAGCGTCGAGAATCGCGCTGATAATCTCTTCTCTCGTTTCCGTTTTGATAGGATGAGCAATATCTTTATATTCGCCGTCGTTGGTTTTGCGACTTGGCATTGCGATAAAGTATCCTTCGTTTCCTTCGATGACTTTTATGTCGTGAACTACGAAACAATCGTCAAAAGTAACGGAAGCGACTGCTTTGAGTTTGCTATCGTCTTTTTTAACGATGCGAACCCTAACGTCGGAAATTCTCATGTTTACCTTCCTCCATAAATTATATGAAAATTATAGCATTGAAAAAAGCCGATTTCAATAGTATTTTTGAAAAAAATTACCTTTTTTTATAATTTTTTTTCATTTTTCGCCATTTTTAACGCATTTAACCTCTTTAACATAAAATGTTTTATGAAAAAAAAGGTACATTTGTCGGATTTTAATAATTTTCATTTTATCGGCGTCGGAGGAATTTCCATGAGCGCGCTTGCCGAATATCTTTTGTCGAAAGGTAAAAGCGTTTCCGGTAGCGACAGAACGGAAAACGAACAAACCGACAGACTGAAAAAACTCGGCTCGAAAATTTTTGCGGGACATTATTCTAAAAACGTTAACGGTTCTCAAGCCGTCGTTTATACTTCCGCGATAAACGACGACAACCCCGAATTAAAGTTTGCAAAAAAACACGGAATACCTCTAATAAAACGCAGCGAGTTGCTGTCTGAGGCGCTTAACGAATATAAAACGTCTATTTGCGTCGCCGGTAGTCATGGAAAGACCACGTGCACCGCAATGCTTTCGCGCGTTTTGAAAGATTTAGAGCTGTCGCCGACAGCGTTTATCGGCGGAGAGGACGTTGTCCTCGGCAATTTTCATAAAGGCGACGGAGATTTCGTCGTTTGCGAAGCGTGCGAGTATAAACGTAATTTTTTGAACTTGCAATCGAAAATAAAAATAGCGTTAAATATCGACAACGATCATCTGGATAGTTTCGGAAGTATGGAAAACGCCGTAAAAGATTTTCGCGCTTTTGTGAAAAATTCCGTAGCGTTCGTGAATGCCGACGACGAAAATTGCAAAAGTTTGGCGGGCGTTAAAACATATACTTTCGGTATAGAAGGTATAGCAGACTATACTGCAAAAAGAATAAAAAAGAAAAGATACGGTATACGTTTTGCGGTTTATAAAAACGACAAAAAACTCGGCGGAATAAAACTTTTTCTTTTCGGGAAACATAACGTGTATAACGCGCTTGCCGTTGTCGGAGTTTGCGATTATTTGGGGCTTGATTTTAAATCGGTTTCTAAAAGTATCGAAAGTTTTCGGTCGGTAAAACGCAGGAGCGAATATTTGGGAAAATTCGGTAAAACCGCCGTGTATGCCGACTATGCTCATCACCCCAAAGAAATAGAAGCGGTTTTAACCGCTTTCGGCGTGAACGGAAAGGACGCGGTAATATTTCAGCCGCATACCTATTCGAGAACTAAAATTTTAATTAACGATTTCGTGCGTTCGCTAAAAAACATAAAAAATCTCGCTATTTATAAAACGTTTTCGGCAAGGGAAAAAGACGATTATTCGGGTAGCGAAAGCAAATTATGTTTGGAATTATCGAAAAAGTCCGATTACGTTCCCGCTTTATGCTTAAACGAAAAGGAACTTTTTGCTTTTATAAAAACCTTAAAAGGCAAAAAACGAGTGTTCGTTTTGGGGGCGGGCGATATATATTATTCCGTTAAAAATTTTTTAGCAGATAACTCGATTAAAAAAAAATAAAAAATAAAGTAAGCGAAAAACACTTGCCAAAACTAAGGAATTATAGTATGATTTAAATACAAAGATATAATAGGAGATTAAGGCGATTATGGTTCAAAAGAAAAGAAAAATATCAATCCTCGGCACGGGTAACGTAGGCGCGACTATCGCGTATACTTTGGTAAATCAAGGAGTTTGCTCGGAAATCGTTTTGGTTGATATAAACAAAGTAAAAGCGGAAGGCGAAGCGCTCGATTTAACGCAATGCGCGGCAAGCGTTCCTTCGGTTAAAGTATGGAACGGCGAATATGAAGACGTTGCGGATAGCGATATTATCGTAGTAACCTTCGGAATGGCAAGAAAGCCCGGTCAAACCAGACTCGACCTTGCGAAAGTAAATATAGGAATTCTTCAATCGGTAATGCCCAACGTAGCGAAAATCGCTCCGAACGCGGTATACGTGATAGTTTCCAACCCCGTAGACGTTTTGACTTATGCAACCATTAAATGCACGGGGCTTCCCGTAAATCAAGTTATCGGAACGGGAACTCTTCTCGATTCCAATCGTCTTTCCAAGTCTGTTGCGGATTATTGCGGAGTAGACGTTCATAACGTTAACTCTTTCGTTCTCGGCGAACACGGCGACGCTTGTATGAGTCCTTGGAGTTTATGCACCGTCAGCGGCTATCCCGTTAAGGAATACGCGAAACGTTTCCTCGGCGTTGAAGAAAGCGTTTTAGACGAGGAACTTGAAAATATTTATACGGGAATGGTTAAAGCGGGCGCGAAAGTTATCGCGGCAAAGGGAGCAACGTTCTATGCGATCGCGGCAAGCACCGTTCAACTCATCAAGGCTATTTGCTCCGATACCGATACGATTTTGCCTCTTTCCACCGTTTTGAACGGAGAATACGGCGCAAAGAACTTGTGCATGGGCGTTCCTTGCGTAGTAGGCGGAAGCGGATTCAAGAAGGTAGTGGAACTTCCCTTAACGGAAGCGGAACAAAAATTGTTCGACGAGAAAATCGCTTCATTAGACGCTACTTACGAAGCGCTTGAAATAAGAAAATAATATTCTTTTAACTGTTTTCAGTAAAAGGGAGTAGTTTGCGCTTAATGTTCGTTAAGCGTTTGCGTCGCCGTCAATACGGAAGGAAACTTCTCGGCAACGCGAGAACCGATGGTTTTAACAAGACTTTTACCGTAATTATTTTACGGTAGAAGTCTTTTTTTTCGGAGTGATATATGAAGATTTTTGTTTTAATCGCGTTTATACTAACGTATGCTTTGATAATAATTTTTTCCAAACGAAAAACGCTTATAACCGGCTTGTCCGCGCTTGTCCTGTGGATTGTTTGCGCGGCGTTCGGATATATGGGTTGGGGCGAGCCGTTTACCTCCGCGATAAATTATAACGTGGTATTGATGCTGGTCGGCATTATGCTCACGGTGGGCGCGTTCAGCGACTCTAATATGCCGAACAAAATTGCGGACGGAATCGTGTCGAAAATTCCGAACGCGATGTGGGTGTTCGTGATTCTTGCCGTATTGAGCGGCTTGATTTCCGCATTCGTAGACAACGTGGCTACCGTGTTAATGATTGCGCCGATAGGTTTGGCGATAGCCAAAAAAGTCGGCGTTTCTCCGATTCCCGTTCTTGTGTCTATCGCCGTTTCGTCCAATCTGCAAGGCGCGGCGACGCTTATAGGCGACACTACTTCCGTTATGCTTGCAGGCGCGCTCGATATGAGTTTTATGGATTTTTTCTTTATGAACGGAAAATTTTCTATTTTTTGGGCGGTGGAACTCGGCGCGTTGCTTACCGTGCCCGTTTTGATATTCGTTTTCAGAAAAAACAATCAACGTTTCGTATATATTCGCGAGGAGGTAAAGGTAAATAGTATTTTTCCGTCCGTTATGCTTGTTCTTAACGTTATCTGTTTGGTGTTATGCTCTTTCATAAGTTTTCCGGAAGGTTTTTTGGCGGAACATATAAACGGGCTTGTGTGTATGTTTTTCGGAATCGTTTGCGTCGCGCACAGAACTTTAACGGCAAAAAACGAGCAAACGGAAACGGGTGAAAACGCCCGACCGAAATTAAACGCCTTTAATTCCGCCGTTTCTACGATAGATTTTCAAACCGTTTTGTTTTTAATATTTTTATTCGTTATAATTCAAGCGGTAGATAACGTGGGAATAATCGCGGATATAAGCAACTTCTTCGGAGAAATAGGCGAAGAAAACGTTTTCTTGCTATATACTTTGATAGTGTTCGGTTCCGTTTTTGTTTCTGCGTTCATAGACAATATACCTTACGTGGCTACGATGCTTCCCGTAATAGCGGGGCTGGGAGTATCTCCGCAAATAAACGCTCTGCTGTGTTTCGGTCTGTTGTGCGGAGCAACGCTCGGCGGGAACTTAACGCCTGTCGGCGCGTCTGCCAACGTGGTTGCGATAGGCATACTCGATAAAGAAGGTTATAAGGTCAAATCGAGCGACTTTTTTAAGATCGGAATACCATTCACTCTTTGCGCCGTTCTCGCAGGTTACGCTTTTATTTGGCTTGCGTGGGGGATATAGAGAAAAAGCACCAAAGATATTTTGTTATAAACGGTTTTTTCGGCAGACTTGCCGTCAAAAACAAAAACCCTTCGCTTAAAAAAGCGAAGGGTTTTTGCAAAAAAGGATTGAGAAAAAAGAAACTCATATTGTGTTTTATTTATTATTGACTATAACGCCCGAAGGGGAGAACATAAACACGTTTTTTTCCACTTCGTATAATCCGCCGCCCAGCGCATATATCGCGCCGGAGAGCAAATCTAAAATTCTTATTGCCGTTTCGGGTTTGAGTTCGTTTAAATGAACTACCGCGTTGGTTCCGTTTTTCAAAACGTCTATAACGCCTTGCACGTCGTCATACGATTTCGGATATGCGATATGTATAGGTCCTCCGCTTCCGTTAGAAGAGGAAAAACCGAACGGCTTTTCATAATCGTTTCTGCGTTCCGCTCTGTTATTTCTGTCTTTTCCGAAAATATCGAACAATCCCATATTTTTATCCCTTGATTTCGTAATTTCTTTCGCCGAAAATCGCGCTGCCGAGCCTTATCGTGTTGCTTCCGCATTTTATGGCGGTTTTATAGTCGCCGCTCATTCCTACGGAAAGATATTGGAAATTAAATCCTTCTCCTTTAAGTCTATCATAAAGTTCGCGCATTTGCAAGCATAATTTTTTTTGCAAATCGGTTTGGTCCGTGCGGGGGAGCATTGCCATAAGTCCCGCGCATTCGATTCCTTTAAGCGCGGAAATCTCTTTAACGGTTTGCTCCGCTATTAAAGGAGATATGCCGCTTTTCGAAAGTTCGCCGCCGATATTGATTTCGACGAGGATTTTTTGGGCCGTGTTTTTTTTCAATGCGACTTTGCTTATTTCTTCGGCAAGCTTAAAACTGTCTACCGAATGAATAACTTCGACTTCGCCTACCACGTATTTTACCTTGTTCGTTTGCAAGTGCCCTATAAAATGCCATTTAACGCCTTTAACAAGGTTTTTTTTCTGCAAAAATTCCTGAACTCTGTTTTCCGCCGCTATCTCCAAACCGTATTCTGCCGCTAAATTTATTTTATCGGCGTCGTTTGTTTTCGTTGCCCCGACTAAATAAATTTTTTCGCCGAGGTTGTTGCCGTTTTTTATTTCTTCCAAAACGGCGCAAAGTCTTTCTTTAATCATTTCCGATGAGTTTTGTCATATCGTATAATCCGGCGGGCTTATCCGCAATATAAATCGCCGCTCTAACCGCGCCGAAAGCGAAAACGCTTCTGTCCGTTGCCGTGTGAGAAACGGTAATGGTTTCGTTTTCTCCCGCAAAAATAACGTCGTGTTCGCCTACGATGTTTCCGCCTCTGATAGCGTGTATTCCTATTTCTTTGTCGTTTCTCTTGCCGACTTTGCCTTCTCTGCCGTAAATATAAAATTTATCCGGTTGCACTTCCTTAACCGCGTCTGCGAGCATCAATGCCGTTCCGCTCGGCGCGTCGACTTTTTGGTTGTGGTGTTTTTCTATTATTTCCACGTCGAACTCGTTCAAAAGTTTTGCAGCCTTTTTTACCAACGAAATAATCGCGTTCGCTCCGAACGACATATTCGCCGAACGGAAAATCGCCACCTTTTCGCTCGCTCGGTTTATCTTTTCTATATCCGACGCGGAATATCCCGTGGAACAAAGCACCGCGGGAACGTTGTTTTTAACGGCGTAGTCTAAAATCGTCGGGGTGCAAACGGGGGAGGAAAAGTCGATAATAACGTCCGGTTTTTCAACGAGTTGCTCGAAAGAGGAATATACTTTATATCCCAAATCGTCGTTTGCTACGTCTATGCCGCAAAACACTTCCGCTTGCGGAAAACTTTTAATCGCTTCCGCAACCTTTTTTCCCATTCTGCCAAGCGCGCCGTGAATAAGTATTTTTACCATTTAATTCTCCTTAACGTCAAAACCGAAATCTTTTAAAATTTTAATCATTTCCGCAGTGTGTTGCGGTTCGAGTTCGGTAAGCGGCGCGCGCAAAACACCCTTTCCGAGCCCTATTAGTTCGCACGCTTTTTTAACGGGAATGGGGTTGACTTCGGTGAACATAGCGTCTATCAAAGTCAAAAGTTTTTCTTGCAAAACGGTCGCTTCTTCGTTTTTGCCCGCAAAATACAGCCTTGCAACGTCGCCTACTTCTTTCGGAGCCACGTTGGAGGCAACCGATATAAGTCCCATCGAACCGATTGAAAGCATTGCGAGATTAAGATTGTCGTCGCCCGAATAAAGAGCGGTTTTTCCGCGAATCAACCTTGCGGTTTCACAAATTTGCTCCATATTTCCGCACGCTTCTTTAATACCGCCTATGTTTTTGTGGTCTGCTATTTCCAGCATCGTTTGCGGCAAGATATTCACGCCCGTCCTTGCGGGAACGTTATAACAAAGTATCGGAATATCCACGTTGTTCGCTATATCGTTGTAATATTTAACCAAACCTTTTTGCGTGCATTTGTTATAATAGGGAGTGACGACTAAAAGCCCGTCTGCGCCGATCGATTGCGCGAGTTGACTTTTTTCTATCGCTTTTTTGGTGCAGTTAGACCCCGAACCCAAAATAAATTTAGCGCGACCGTTGATTTTTTCATAAGCGAATTTTGCAACGCTTTCGTATTCTTCGTCCGTAATGGTCGGCGCTTCGCCGGTAGTTCCGAGCACGCACAAGGCTTGAATACCGTTGGAAATTTGATATTCTATTTGTTTCTCGAAAGCCGAATAGTCTATGCCGTCTTCGGTAAACGGCGTAATCATCGCCGTGCAAGTTCCCTTAAAAATAACCTTGTTCATAAAATATCGCTCCTAACGAAATTAGTCTTGATATTGATTTTTCACCGCGCCGAGTTCGATTGCTTTTTCGGCGATTTGAACGGCGTTGGTCGCCGCGCCTTTTCTTATATTGTCGGCGACTACCCAAAGATTAACGCCGTAGGGAACGGTGTCGTCCATACGGATTCTACCCACGAACACTTCGTTTTTGTTTTCCGCCGTAATGGGCATGGGGTATACGTTATTTTTGCCGTCGTCTTGAATGACCACGCCTTCCGCTTTTGCGAGAACGGCTTTAATTTCTTCTAAATTACAGGGTTTGTTGAATTCCACGTTGACGGATTCGCTGTGTCCGTAGTAAACGGGAACGCGAACGCAGGTCGCCGTTACTTTTATGTTTTGGTCGTTCAG
>CAYQLN010000005.1:0-15358 GCA_964418455.1 uncultured Christensenella sp. | reverse complement strand
CGTCTTCGTCGTCCCAATTTTCCAGCATGTCCGCGTAGTATTCTTCCCAAGTCGCAAATCCGCCTCTGTTAGAATCCAACGAATCGAGATAATCTTTAAGAGTAGCATAATCGCCTACGTTTAACGCCTTGATATAGAACATAACGTGATAACCGTAGTCGGTCGCCACCATCGTGTAGTTATACTCTTTGTCGCTCGAAATGAGTTCTCTTCCCGCGTCGGCAAATTCTTGAACGTAGGTTTCCTCGCCCAAAACGCTCGGAGATATTACGTAGCCTTTATAGGTATTCAGCGAACCGGGGTCGGTGGAATATGCGAACAACAATTCGCAAACTCTTTCTTCGAATTGAGCGGCTGCGGTATCGCCTTTATACGTTCTGTATATATCGCCCGTGCCCGCCGTGCCGTTTACGCCCAAATACGCGTCCATAAACGTTACGAACTCTTCCAATCCCTTTTCCGTCGCTTTTACTCTGTATTCGGCGTTGGTTCCTTTCTCTTCGTCTTTTTCTTTAACTCTTTCTACCGTTCCTTCGAAAGGAAGCGACGCAGCCGCTTCGGTTAAAGTATAGTCTCCGGTAAATTTCTTCGAATCCAAATCGAAATCGTATCCCGCCAAAATCCACGAAGAACGGAGGTCTTTAACGGTAACGCCCTCCAAAATAGCCCTTCTCGCTTCGCTCTTTTCCGCTTTACTGCCCGTAAGCGCGCTTATTTGCGCGGACTGCATATCGTTTACGCCGAGCAAAAGGTTATATACGTAGCCGTAACCGCCGTTTTGGAAATATACGAGCGGATTGTCGTAAGTAGCGTCGGACACGGCGGAAGCGAACTCGCTTGCCGTATAATCCTTTTGTTCGTTATACATTTCCGAATAGTTCGCTTCTAAATCGGCAAAAGTTATTTTGCTTCTTTCGGCGGCTTTAATACAATTTTCGTATATATCTATTATTTCGCTTTCTTGGAAACTTTTAACGACGTTTTTGTAATAGTCGCTTTTCTTTATATCTCCGTCGTAGTCGTCGCCCAAAAGTTCGTTGTTTTTAAGAATTTTAAGAACCTTAACGTACGCTTCGCGGGTTTCGGAGTCGTTCGCGCCGACGTCGATGCCCTTTTCGATATAATCGAGTTTCTTTTGCGGAGTGAGAGTATCCTCGTTTTCGGCGTTTTCGGGAGCGGTTCTCGTAGATTGGGTCTTCGTATCCGCTACGCCTTCTTCGTCCGCTTCTTTATAGCCTTCGATAAAATCGTTCATATATTTTATCGCTTGATACTCCACTTCCTTAGCGGCGGAAAGTTTAACCACTTCTCCGTTTTCGGTTACGTTTTGAGTGGAAAGATATCTTTCCGGATTCCACTTGTCAGTTATATTAGCGTTTTTAAATACGTTTTCGAAAGGCGATTCGCCCTTATCGAATTCTTGCATAGCGCTTTGAACGAGCGCGGCGCTGTTTACGAGATTGCTGATAATGCTGCCGTAAATTTGGTCTTGCGTATAGTCGGTATAAGTATAGTATCCGTAGTTTATATACGCCATTATCATTTCTTGCTTTTTAATTTCCGTCTTAGGCGCGTCTTCGCTGATTTGAACGGTGGCGACTACCTGCGCAAGGTCTGCTTTACTGTTCGTAGTAACAAGATTGCAACCGGAAGCCGACAGTCCCATAACAAATGCCAGCACCAAGCCCAAGATTGCAAAAAGTCTTTTTTTCATAAAAGGTCTCCCCAGATTACTTTTGAATCGTTATACCCATAAAGTATATACCACGCGCAAAAAAAAATCAATCTTTTTTTATATTTTTTAGCGCAAACAGGCACGCTTTTTCCGCTTTAACGTTATCAATCGGTATTTTCGGAAGCCAAAAGCAAAAATTCCAACATTCTTGAAAGCACGACGGAATTTTTTCTCGCGCTTTTTTTAAATTCCAATTTCGGCTTTCCGCTAAAATCGAGCGCGGTTTCCGCAGAAAATTTTTCTACGGCGTTCATAAATCGCGAATTTTCAAACGGTTTCATAGAGCCGAAAGTCAAACTTCCGCGATTACCCTCGACTATTATTTCGGTCACACCCCACTTCATCGCGCTGAATTTTACCACCGCTATGTTTATGAGGTTTTCCGCTTCGACGGGTAAATCTCCGTACGAAGAAGTTAGGTATTCTTTAACCTCGCGCGCTTCTTCGCGAGTGCGAATTTCCGCTATCTCTTTATAAGCGCCCATTCTTGCCGAACCGCTTTCGATATATCGTTCGGGAATGAACGCGTCTACCATAACGTCTATTTCGGGAACGGTTTCTTCTGTGCCTTCGAGTTCGCTTTTTAAAAGTTTCGAATACAACTCGTAGCCTATTTTATCCATGTGCCCGTGCTGTTCCGCCCCCAAAACGTTGCCCGCGCCCCTGATTTCCAAATCGCGCATAGCAACTTTTATGCCGCTGCCCATTTCGGCGAACTCCACTATAGCCTCTAAACGCTGATAAGCGTTCGCCGACAAAATCTTGTCTTCCTTAAAAGTAAAATAGGCATAAGCGAGTCTGTCTCCGCGCCCCACTCTGCCTTTAAGTTGATAGAGTGTGGAAAGTCCCATTTTATCGGCTTCGATTACAATCAGCGTGTTCGCTTTTGGCAAATCTATTCCGTTTTCTATTATGGTAGTGGAAATCAAAACCTGTTTTTCTCCGCCGTAAAACTGCATTATGTTGCGTTCTAAAACGCGTTCTTCCATTTGCCCGTGGCAAACCACGAATTTTACGTCCGGCAAAAGATTTTGAAGTTTTTCCGCAAAATTGAAAATGCTTTCCACTCTGTTATACAGAACGAAACATTGACCGCCCCTGTTCACTTCTTTCAAAATCGCGTCTTTTAAAAGTTGTTCCGTTTCCTCGCACACGTAGGTTTGAACGGGCAGACGCTTTTTCGGCGGAGTGTTTATCGTGCTTATCGGTCTTATTCCCGATAAACTCATATGCAAAGTCCTCGGTATCGGCGTCGCCGTCAGAGTCAAAGTATCGACGTTCTTTTTTAACAGTTTTATTTTTTCTTTATGTTCCACGCCGAACCGCTGTTCTTCGTCGAGGACCAAGATTCCCAAGTCCTTAAACTCGACTCCTTTACCGAGTAATTTATGCGTTCCTATAACGAAGTCTATTTCTCCCTCTTTCAGCCCTTTCAATATGGCGTCGGCTTCTCGTTGAGAACGGAAGCGATTCAAACACGCGATTTTCACGCCGAACTCTTTAAGTCTTGCGGTTGCCGTTTGAAAATGTTGTTCCGTTAATATGGTAGTCGGAGCGAGCATACACGCCTGTTTGCCGTTCATAACGGCTATAAACACCGCGCGCAAAGCGATTTCGGTTTTTCCGAACCCCACGTCGCCGCATATCAGCCTGTCCATAACCTTGGGGCTTTGCATATCTTCCGCTATTTCTTCGGTCGCGGTTATCTGGTCTTCGGTATCTTCGTGTTCGAAAGCGCATATAAACAGGTCGAACAACTCTTTATCTATAACGAACGGAAAACCTTTCAACGAGTTTCTTTCCTCGTATAGTTTTCGTAGGTCAAAAGACATTTCTCTTATGCTTTTTTTGACCCGTTCTTTTATTTTATCGAAATCCGCTCCTCCTATTTTGGAAAGAGAAGGATTTTTTTCTTTGCCGAGATAGCGCGTCAAAATATCGAGTTGTTCGACGGGAACGTATAATACGTCGCCGCCTTTATATTCCACGGCAACGTAGTCTTTTGTTCCTTCCGTCGACGATATTCGTTTAGTTCCGAGCACCTTTCCTATTCCGTGCACTTCGTGAACCGCGTAATCGCCGGTTTCGGGAGCGGTGAAAAAGGTCGCTTTTTTCGAAACTTTTTTTATTCTTTCGCTCCTTTTCGCATATAAAGACCTTTCCCCTATAATCACAATCTTTCTTTCGTGGTCGATAAATCCTATCGAAAAGGGATAAGGAAACACGGAAATTCTGCTCTCTTTCATTTCCGCGTTTTTTGCGGCGAACGCTCCGTTTGCGGAAAGTTCGATTAACAGTTTATCGGCTTTATCTTCGTCACCCGTCCACAAAGCGATTTTATAGCCCGTTCTTTGCCAATTTTTAAGGTCGCCGTAAAGTTCGTTTATATCGAATTTATAATCGGGGACGCTGCCGTTTTTAGGGTATATCGTTTTGAGCGGAGAAAAAAACGGAACGGACGTAGCCAAAGTTTGAACGGCGTGATAGGAATAACGTTTTAACCGCGCGAGCGTTTCGTCCGAAGAAAGCCGCGCAGAACGAACGAACTCGAACGTTTCGCCCGCTTCTATTAAAGAGTTAATCCTCGAATCGTATTCCTTTTCGGTAGCGAGAAAACCTTCGTATATTCGCTTGGGCTCGTCGAAAATCACTACCGTGTTATCGTTTATGAGTTCGGTAAAACGAACGCTGCTTTCCGCAAGGACGGAAGCGAAATCGAGTTCTTCGAATCCGCCGCTTTCTATCGCGAAATTAACGGAGTCTTGCAACTCCCTCAATCTGTTCGACTGTTTGTAGCCCGCTCTCATAACCTCTTCCGTAACGGCGTTTTCCACCGCCGTTAAGTCCGCTTCGGAAAAAACGAATTCGGTCGCCTGATATACGACGACGTCGCTTTTCGCACGCAGGGTTTTATGGCTTTCTACGTCGTATTCCTTTATGTTTTCCGCCTCGTCCATAAAAAAATCTATATGTACGGGATTTTCTTCGTTGACGGCGAATATCTCCAAAACGTCGCCGGAAAGAGAATAGCAACCTTTGGCTTCCACCCTTTCCACTCTTTTATATCCGGCTTCTCTCAACGAAGAAAGCAAAAAATCCCTTTCGTATTCTTTTCCTTTTTCTATCGTTAAAAAAGAAAGCGATTTGGGAAAATTTTGGGTCAACGCCTCGAAAGAAGCGACTATTATATCGGCGGCTTTCAATTCGGCAAGAGCGTTTAATCTTTCGTATAGCAATTCTTTCGAACTGCCTTTTCTCATCAGTATAATTTCGTCTTTTTCGGGGACAAACACGACCTTTTTATTGCCGAACGCTTTTAGTTTTTCCGCAAATCTTTTGGCGGTAAATCCGTCTTTTTCCACTACTAAAAGCGGCTCTTCGACCGAACAAAGCAAAAAAGCCTTGTATTCGTCCGTAACGCCGAACGCCGCCGAAGGCACGCCTCGGCGGTAACAATTTTTCAGTTCTCCGACAGAACCGAATTCCGTGTTAGGTTTAATTAAATCAAAAAACATCTGCTTAATTCGCGTTAAATTTTCTTTTAACCTTTACGGTTGTATTTTTGCATTATTTCCTGAACGGGCGCGCCTTTTGCGAACTCGAAAGCGGCTCTTCCCGCAATAGCGGTCGCTTCTTCGAAAGCGCGTTCGTCCTCTTTTTTTATACCCGACAAAACAAGGTCGATAAGCGGAATTTTAATCTCCCCCTCGGGTTTAAATCCCACGCGTATCCTCGGAAAAGACTCTTTTCCGAGTTCGGCGACGATATTTCTCATTCCGTTATGAGTGCCCGCGGAACCGCTTTCGCGGATACGTATGTCGCACGCTTTCAAATCGAAATCGTCGTATATGACTATAATATCTTTTAGTTGCAATTTATAAAAAGACACTATCTCCCTTACCGCTTCGCCGCTTAAATTCATATACGTCAGCGGTTTGACAAGCAATATTTTTTCGCCGTTAACGCTCGTTTCCGCTATTAACGAACGAAATTTTTCCTTCGAGAAAGAAACGCCGAAAAGTTCCGCCGTTTTTTCTATGGATTTATATCCCAAGTTATGAAAAGTGTTTTTATATTTATCGTCGGGATTTCCTAATCCGAATACCGCTTTCATAAATTTTTCTCCGTCAAAAAAGCCGCGTCTAAAATAGAAACGGCTTTTTTTCGTTTGTTTATTTTTATTATTCCTCGTAAATTGCCGAAAGCGAAGAGTCGCTGTATACGGTTGTTATTGCTTTCGCAAATATTTTCGCCACGGAAAGCACCTTAATTTTCGGATGATTTCTTATGTGTTCGGGCATATCTATCGTATCGAGTATCGCAAGTTCTTTTATCGCGCTCTTTTCAATTCTTTCGAGAGCGGGTCCGGAAAGAACGCCGTGCGTGCAACAAGCGTATACTTCTTCCGCGCCGTTTTTAACAAGCGCTTCCGCGCCTTGACAGATTGTTCCGGCAGTATCGATCATATCGTCTACCATAAGGCATTTTTTGCCGCGAACGTCGCCGATAATGTTCATAACTTCGATAGCGTTGGCTTTGGGACGACGTTTGTCTACGATAGCGATGGGTGCGTTTACTCTCGAAGCGAAATTTCTCGCTCTCGAAACGCTTCCTACGTCGGGAGAAACTACCGCCCATTCTTCGTTCATTTTGTTTTTATAATACCTCGCAAGCAAGGGCGCGCCGTATAAATGGTCGACGGGGATTTCGAAAAATCCTTGAATTTGCGCCGCGTGAAGATCCATCGTAAGTATTCTGTCCGCACCTGCGGTAGTGAGTATATCCGCCACGAGTTTTGCGGTAATCGGGTCTCTGGGACGAGCCTTTCTGTCTTGTCTTGCATATCCGAAATAGGGCATAACAGCCGTTATACGACCAGCAGAAGCGCGTTTGCAAGCGTCTATCATAATCATTAGTTCCATTAAGTTATCGTTTACGGGCGACGACGTGGATTGAACTATAAACACGTCTTTTCCGCGAACGGTGTTAGGAAGCGTTATACTGATTTCTCCGTCGGAAAATTTGCCGACTTCCGCAGCCGCTACCGTCAAATTCAATTCTTTGGCGATGGCTTCGGCGAGCGTTCTGTTGGAGTTGCCTGCAAGCAGTTCGATTTTGTTGCCGTGTGTAATCATTTTTATTCTTTTCTCCTATTGTAACTTTGTGTACAAAAGCACCTTTTATATTCTACGATATCTTTAATTTTAAGTCAAGACTTTTTCGCTTTTCTCTTCTCTTTAAAATAATTTTTTAAAAGCGTTTCGCATTTTTCGCGTAGCACGCCGCCTTCGTATTCCACGGTATGATTCAATCCGTTATCGCTAAGCACGGGATATTTGCTTAAAGCGCAACCGCTTTTATTTTCAAACGCGCCGAAGTACGCTTTTTTTATTCTCGCGTTGGCTATCGCGCCGGCGCACATCGCGCAAGGTTCTACCGTAACGTATATCTCCGCCCCGTCCAGCCGCCAACTTTTAAGTTTCGAACACGCTTTTTCTATCGCGACAATCTCTGCGTGTTTGGTTGCTATTTGAGTTTTTTCCGTTCTGTTATATCCTTTTGCTATAACCCTGCCGTTTAGCACGATAACCGCGCCGACGGGAACTTCGTCTTTCCTTTTTGCGGTTTGCGCCTGCGCTAACGCCAATTCCATGTATTCTTCTTTCATAGTATCTCCGTTAAAAGATTAACGACCGTTTTTGTTTTTCGATATATTTCTTTCAAACTTTTTCTACCGAGCGGGTGTTGCCGTCGGTCGCTTCCGACCTCTATCGTAAAAGACGGTATTTTAAGGGTTTGCACGCACCAATCTTTATATCCGCCCGCAGAAAACGGAGTGCTTTTAACGGCATAACCCGTGTCTTCGGCAAGGCGCGCGGCGATATTGCGATCCCTTTTCAGCGTTTCGCCCTCTTGAAAGAATTCATAATAAATTTCCTCGCCCTTGCTATGAAAACTCAGCGTGGCGTCGGGACGAATTTTAAGCGTAAATTCGCATAAAGCCGCGCTTTCCTTTTCGCTTAAAGGATATTCGCCTATGTAATTTTCATGCGACGGGAAATTTACGTTGTTTTTACCCGTTCCCCAACGAGCGGGAAAATTAACGTTTAAATCCACTCCTCGCGCGTTCGCTTTGTATCGCTTGTTTCCTTCAAGGCAAATTTTAACCCCGTCGGGATTCATAAGCGGAATAAAATATACCGTTCCGCGCCTACCGTTCTTTTGATAATATTCGATATGCTTTATCGCGAGGAGAGAAGTTACGTACTCCCTTGCGTGAATGGCGTATTGCGCGATTACTACGGGAAACGCCGTTTTTTCCACTTTAAAATAACGCAAATCCTTGCCTAACCAACTTTTACCGAATATTCCTTTTTCTCCGCTATATTTCGCGAAATATTCTTCCAATTCTTCTATAACGTTCATATAAAACGTTATGCGCGAAAATTATTTGTGATACCTGATATTATGATTTATGGTTAACGCGCGATAGATTTGTTCGGTTAACATCAAACGGAAAAGCGTGTGAGGAAAAGTCATTTTCGAAAACGAAATCAAAGCGTTCGCTCTTTTTTTCACCGCGCTGTCAAGCCCGTAGGAACCGCCGACGACAAAAGTTATTTCGCTTTGTCCGGAAACGGCGAGTTTATCGAGAGTTTCGGCAAAACTTTCGCTGGAAATGCTTTCGCCTTCTATCGCCAACGCCATAACCACTCCCGAAAGGTGCGGCAAAATTCTTTCTCCCTCTCTCTCTTTAATGACTTCTATAACGCCTTCGCTGGGATCTTTGAAATTTTCTTCTGCGAGTTCGACGATTTTTAAATCCGCAAAACGAGAAATGCGTTTTGCATACTCGTTTATTCCCTCTTCGAAATATTTTTCTTTTACCTTACCCACGCAAACCAATTTGATTTTTAACATTAAACTTCTCCTCCGTTAAATAAACAACCCCGCAATCACGGACAATAAACAAATAAAAATGCCGAACGAAGCATAAACGACCGCGTGCGACTTTTTTCCCGTTACGCTATTCTGCGCGCTATCCTCGCCCGGCCGATTGCTCTTCACCGCGAAAAGGATTATAGCCAAAGAAACAACGAAAACGATCGCTCCCGACAATATCAGCGCAACGCTTTTATAAGGGACGACCACGCCGAAGTATTCGAAAGAAAGGACGGCGGCGTTATTCAAAAAGTGAGCGATCATACTCGGTAAAACGCTTTTTGATTTGACGTAAACTATTCCGAAACACACGCCGAAAATAAATTGATAAACAAGTTGGGTCGCCGAACAGTGATAAACGGAAAACAGACACGCGGAAAACAACACCGAAAAAACCGTTCCCGCTTCCGAAAAACTTTTGATAAGCACTCCGCGGAAAAAGGTTTCTTCCGTAATAGCGGGCAAAATCGCCGCAAACACTATTAAAAAAATATATTCTCCCGCGCCGTTTATCGTTAATTCCGAAGAAGCGACTTTCAGTCCTATTGCCGTTAAGCCCTCCGCTATAACGCCGTTAACGAATCCGAACGCGCAAAAGCCTCCGACGGCGATTAAAATCGCAAGAATAACGCAAACCGATAAACGCTCTCCTTTCCCGAAATCGAAAGGTTTGTTTTTTTCGCTAATCCCGCTCACGCAAAGGGTTATGACGATCGATATAACGGGAAGCGCGAACCTCGATACCGAATAGGCAAAAGTTTCTGCGCCGAATAAAACGACGAATATCGATTGACCCAAAAAAGATATAACGCAGTTCAAACAAATCAGCAACGAAAAAAACAGTCCCCCGCGTTTTTCTTTATTAAGTTGCAATAAACCGTTCAATTTGTCGTTCATATTTTTATTTTACAATAAATCGCACGATTAGTAAACAACTTTCTTAAATTAAAAAACAAACGGCAAAAAAAATCCTCGAAAAATTCGAGGATATCGCTTATCTTCCGCAATCGCCTTTACCGCAGCCGTGTTCGCCGCAAGCGTGCGGGGTTTCTCCGTGTTCTGCTTCGTGATGAGAACATTTGACCTCCGGATTATATCTGAGATCACCGTTTAACAAGTCGTTTACAGCCGCGTCGGCGTCGCCGCTCGCTCCGCCGTATACTTCTATGTTTAGTTCTTTAAGCGCGACCTGCGCCCCGCCGCCTATCCCGCCGCAAATGAGCGCGTCTACGCCCTCTTTACCAAGCATCATGGCAAGCGCGCCGTGCCCGCTACCTTCGGCGTTTAGTATTTTTTCTTCCGTTATTTTTCCGTTTTCGGTTAAATACAATTTAAATTTTTCCGTTTTACCGAAATGTTGAAATATTTGTCCGTTTTCGTAAGTTACCGCTATTTTCATATTTTATCTCCTTATATTCGAATAAAAATCTATTCGGCAATACATTCAGTATGCCCGTTTTATGCCAAATTAGTCAGCACTATCGCAACCGCGGCGACGATTATGCCTACTAATTTTTTCCAAGTGAATTTTTCTTTAAAAATAAAAGTGCCGACCAAACAACTTACCGCGAGCGTTATTCCGCCGTTAACGGGCGACAATATAACCGATTGCACGTTTCGCGACAACACCGTTGCGGAAATATTTGTGAAAAACAGTCCCAAAGCCGTCATCGAACCGAAAAGCGCAAAACTTTTGAGTTTGTTTTTTTCCTTTTCATCGGTTTGCGTTTCTTGATCGAGAGAGGCGGGCTTTTTATTTAGAACTACAAAAACAATATAAATCGCGCCGAGCAAAACCGCGCCGAACGCGGTGGATAAAGTCGCGAAAAGGCACACGTTGCCTGTGGGATATTCCACCGAGAACACCCTTTGCATAAGTTGCATACCGCCCTCGGAGAGCAAAATCAAAAGCAAAAGAGCAACGCTTTTTATAGACAAACGTTTTTTCTCTCCGCCGTCGCTCGTTAAAAGATACGCTCCCGCAACGAACACCGCAAGACCTATCCATTGCCAAACGCTCATACTTTCGTTAAAAAGAAAAATGCTCGCTATGCAAGGAAGGAAAATTCCGCCCGCTCCGAAAAGCGAAACGTGCACTACGGAAGCGGTTTTCATTGCGAATACCGTAGCGTATAAACACACGGCGAAGCACACGCCCATCAACGCGGAATATAAAAGCAAGGCGGTTGTGAACCCGTGAAAACCGACGATTACAAGACCTATAAGCCCTATCAGCGTTGCGACTGATTGATAAAACGCGCCGAAGCCGAACGCTTGCTTGTTGTCGACGATTAAAATACTCGATTTCTTGTTCGCAACTTGCTGAAAAACGCGCATTACGGCAAACAGCAAAAGCAAAAGAACGGTTTGTATCATAATTTTTCCTCATAAAAGTTTCCCTACCGCGCTTGCGATAGGGAAAGAATTAAAGATTAACGAAAATTTCGGATTTATCGCGCTTTCGCAATAAATCGCATTAAATCGATTATATTAACCTCTCGGAGAATAGTTGGGAGATTCTTTGGTGATGGAAATATCGTGCGGATGACTTTCGACGAGCGTAGCGTTGGTTATTCGAACGAATTTTGCATTCTTTCTCAATTCGTCGATGGTTTTCATACCCGTGTATCCCATGCCTGCGCGAATACCGCCGCATAATTGGAAAACTATATCGCTAATCGCTCCGCGATAAGGAACCCTGCCCTCAACGCCTTCGGGAACGAGTTTTTTCGCGCCCTCTTGGAAATATCTGTCCTTACTTCCGCAAGCCATCGCGCCGAGCGAACCCATACCTCTGTATACTTTGAAACTTCTTCCTTGATATATTTCGATTTCGCCGGGGCTTTCGAACGTGCCTGCGAAAAGGCTGCCGAGCATAACCGCGCCTGCGCCGCCGCCCAATGCCTTGGTTATATCTCCGCTATATTTTATACCGCCGTCGGCGATGATTTTTTTGCCGAATTTTTCCGCGCGCTCCGCGCAATCCATAACCGCGGTAAGTTGCGGCATTCCTATGCCTGCAACCACCCTCGTCGTGCAGATAGACCCCGGTCCTATGCCGACCTTAACCACGTCTGCGCCGGCGTCGATTAACGCTTCGGTCGCGTCCGCAGTGGCTACGTTGCCGGCGATAATGGGAAGGTTGGGATATTTAGCGCGCACCTTTTTAACCATTTCGAGAACGCCGCGGCTGTGCCCGTGAGCAGTGTCGATTGTTATAATGTCGACTTTAGCCTTAACGAGTTCGTCTATTCTCTCCATAGTGTTCATAGCCGTGCCGACCGCCGCGCCGACCAAAAGTCTGCCGTTTTTATCTTTTGCGGAATTAGGATATTGAATAGCCTTTTCTATATCCTTAATGGTTATAAGACCTTTTAAATATCCCTTATCGTCTACGATGGGAAGTTTTTCTATTCTGTGTTTGCCCAAAATCTTTTGCGCTTCATCAAGCGAAGTGCCTACGGGCGCGGTAACGAGATTTTCTTTGGTCATTATATTGTCGATAGGCTGTTCGAAATTGTTTTCGAAACGCAAATCGCGGTTAGTTAAAATTCCGACGAGTTTTCCGTCTCTCGTGATAGGTACGCCGCTTATACGGTATTTTTCCATTAAAGCGATCGCTTCTTTAACGAGGTTGTCGGGCGATAAAAAGAACGGGTCGGTTATAACGCCGTGTTCGCTTCTTTTAACCCTGTCTACCTGTTGCGCTTGGCTTTCTATGCTCATGTTTTTATGAATCATACCCAAACCGCCCTCTCTCGCCATAGCGATTGCGAGACGGCTTTCCGTAACGGTATCCATCGCCGCCGAAATTAGCGGAATATTGAGTTTAATGCCGTCGGCGAGTTCGGTAGACAAATCCACCTGACTCGGCAAAACGTCGCTTGCCTGAGGCACTAATAACACGTCGTCGAAAGTTAAGCCTTCTTTAATGATTGTTCCCATATTGTTTCTCCTGATAAGTATGATTTACGGGGTTAGCCGTTATTTATTATTTGATATAATCGGTTTCTGTCGCTAAAACAACGACTTTTTTCTTCGGCGGACAATTTATCCAAAACGCCGTTATTTAAACGTTTGTCCGTTTCTGCGCTCAAATATTGCAAGTTTTGCTTGCTCATTTTATTTCCGCATACGACTATGGCGACGGTTAAAGGATTATCTTCCGTATAACCTTTTTCTTCGATATAGTTAAAACATACGCTCACTAACTTTTCCGTTTTTTCCAAAGTGTTTTGAGAAGCCAGAGCGACCGAATATTTTCCGTACAAATACTCATAAGTTTTGACGGCGGAAGAAGGATACTCCCCGTCTTTTTTAGAAGCAAAAAGTGCAAGTTCGCCCGATTTCGACGGATTAAACATAATATCGCAATATTTTTCCGCGGTAGCCCTGTCGTTTTCCGAATCCGCTTTGACGATGACCGTGTATAAGTCCTCTATATCGCCGGATTTTTCATAAGATTTTCCGTAATAAAAAACGCTGACGGAATAGTTACCCATTTTGTCAGCGACTTCGGCTATGGTTTTAGGCGAAAAAAGCGCAAAAATACCGAACAAAACCGCGCAAGCGGATATTATGCACGCAAGCGTTATTCCCACGGTTTTAAGCACTAACTTTTTCAACGCGTTTTACCCCTAAAAGTAATTTTTACTATTTTAACAAATATTTTTCGAAAAAGCAATGCTTTAACGCGAAAAAAAAGTAATTCCCGCCTATCTTTTTTAATATATTTTATTAAAAGGAGAGTTTATGAAAAAAATATTATTCTTTACTACCGCCACTACCGCCGTTTTGGCTTTACTGTTTTCCTTTATCGGTTGCGATAAAAGCGAAGATTATTCCGCGTATTTAACCGAACTGCGACAAGACGTTTTCTTCGGCGAAAACGAAAACCTATCTTTAAGCGCAAACTACGGATTTAAAACGGAAAACGGAAAAAGAGTTTATTCGCTTTGTTTTTACCTGAAAAAAAGCCCGTTCAATCAAACGACTTATAATTTGGAACTGACTTTTAACGACGTTGTTTATAAAACGGATTTTTCGGAAAGCCCGCTGCGTTCTTATCCCGCGGCGAGTTTTAAGATAGAGAATTTTAACCAAAAAACTTTCAGCGTGAAAGTTAAATACGGCTCTAATACGGAGGAAATTACGCTCGTTTCGCAAATCCCCGAAAACGCGCTGTCTTATACGGACGCTCTGACAACGCTTTGGCAAAACCAAAGCGAACTTATGCGAACTTATTACGACGAAAACGGAAACTTCGCGGGGGAAATAATCGAAAGAGTTATCGTTAAAAATCAAAAACCGTACTACTACGTGGGCTTAGTTAAAAACGGCAAGCTTAAAGCGTTGCTCATAGAAGGATTCAGCGGAGAATTGCTTGCAATAAGAGAGGTTTTTTAATGCTTTAACCTTTTCAATAAAAACATTCGCCCGTTAATAAATTCGGTTTTTAGCCGAACAAAAATACTCGCTAAAACGACATAATCGTTAAAATTTATTTGTATAAAAATATTAGCGCGCGGGGCGGAAATTTTTCCACCCCGCGCGCTTTTTCTGTTGCGCTTTTTTTGTAGCCTTTTTGTTTTTCGTTCAAATTTCTTTGATTTTTGAACGAAAATATTTTGTTATCCTTTTATTTATTTGCGCTTCCAATATTTGTTATAGTGGGTGCTTGTCAAGTAGGTTGCGTTTTGCGTTGCGTCCGTTAACGTTAAATTAGTTCCGCTCGTTGCCGTTGAAGAAGTAGAAACATACCAACCTTCCGTATTTTCAAACGTTACGCTCGTTAACGAAGTGCAGTTAAAGAACGCCTGACTTCCTATACTCGTTACGCTGTTTCCTATTGTTGCGCTTGTTAATGAGTTGCAATTATAGAACGCATAGGCATTTATCTTTGTTGCGGCGGTTAAGTTTGCTTCGGTTAGCAATACGTCGTTTACATACAACTTTTTAGTGTGATATATAGGATTAGAAAGAATACTGCCAAAGCTTATTTGCGCCCATTGATCTACAGTTTCCGTGTAGTTTACTTTATTTAAATTATTACATTTATGAAACGCATTGCTTCCGATACTCGTTACACTGCTTCCGATTGTTATGCTTGTTAATGAACTTAAATTCTTGAACGCATTTTCTCCTATACTCGTTATAGTTTTTCCGTTAAAAGTTTCGGGAATCGTGAGTTCGGATAAAGCCTTTCCGTTTTCGGTTAGTCCCGTTATAGAAGAGCCGTCTTCGCTTATGGTATAAATCAACGTCCAATCGGTAGTATCTTCGGGTTCTTCATTACCTGTCGAACCACTTTCTTCTCCGCTTGTAGATCCGCCTGTCGAACTTTCCGTCGAACCGCCCTCGTCGCCACTCGTCGCCCCACCTGTCGAACTGCCTTCTCCTTTGCCTTCCTCTCCGCCGTTCGGAACGTCGCCGCCGTCATTGCCGCCGCAAGCGACAAGTCCGAAACAACATAGCGTTAAGGTCAAAACCAAAACGCACAGCAATATAAGTTTTTTCTTAAAACTCATTTTTTGCTTCTCCTTTTTAATTTTTTTAACAAAAAAAGGACGACAAGAAAGCGCGGCTATGCCGTTTTCTTATCGTCCTTTATAGAACAATTTATTAAGTTTAAAAATGCAGAATTATCCCTTGCTTGCTTGCTTGCTTGCTTGCTTGCTTGCT
>CAYQLN010000004.1:0-15635 GCA_964418455.1 uncultured Christensenella sp. | reverse complement strand
CGAATTGGAAAACGATAGAACGCGTTTCGGGAAACACCATAACTTTCTCGCAAACGGGTTACGCCTACGTTACCGTTACCCCGAAAAACAACTATAACTGCGGATTAGACTCCTTCGTTATTTATAACAACGGCGTTTCCGCGACAAAAGAAACCACCTTGTCCGCCCTTTCTTCGAGCAATCGCGACGGCACCACGGAAGAAGTTCCCGCTTCGGGCGTAGGCTTTTGCGTGGGCAATTTAAGAAACGGAAGCACCGTAGACTTTGTCGTAAACGCGGAAACGGCGGGAAATTATTACCTTAATCTATACGCTTCCAACTGCTTGAAAGCAACCGATAACTTTGCCTCCGTTAAAATAGACGGAGTCGCTCAATCGGGCAATATCGCGCTTATGAGAACGGCGGCTTGCCCTCTTCTCGGCGGATCGAGCAACTCAGGCGACGACGCGTATACCGCGGCAAGCGCCGATTGCTGGTGGAAATACGCAAATTCTTCGAGCGTTCTCGTCTCTCTCAAAAAAGGACAAAACACCATAACTTTAACCGTCAATCACTCGGCAGACTCCGCATACGAAAGCGATACGGGCGTTACTTTCGTTAACTTGCACTCGATTGTTTTAAGACCCGAAAGTATGGGCGCAAACGAATATAGTTATTTCGACAACACCGCCGACTACGATTGGAAAAACTCCGTCGAATCGCCCTACTCTTTCTCGCAAATTTGGACGTATACCGACGTCGTTCAGGGAAAAATCAGCGTGGAAGAATACGTTAAACAATTCGACGTATACGAACTTGCGGGAATGGCTATAAACAACTGTTTCAAAAACGACAGCAGCACCAACGTAGGCGGAATAGGCGGTATGCCTACTTACGACGATTACGCGAACGCGTACGGAAACGAAGCGATTTGGAACTTAACCAAAGGCGTTACTACGGAATACGGCTTACCCTACGGCTCGATGGCAGACGGTCCTGCAGGCGTGCACTTCCGTCTCAACCTCACCATTGAAGAAACCAACATTCCCAATCCCGACCTTGCCGACGACTTTCACTACGCGACCTATTTCCCCTGCATGACCATGCTTGCTTCCACTTGGAACAAACCTCTTGCGGAGGAATTCGGCGTAGCCTACGGAAAAGAAGCGAACGCGGTCGGTATTACCGTTATGCTCGCGCCGGGCGTCAATATTCACAAAAATCCGCTTTGCGGAAGAAATTTCGAGTATTTCAGCGAAGACCCGTTCGTTGCCGGCTGGATGGCGACGGCGGTTATAAACGGCTGTCAGTCGGAAGGCGTACTTTGCTCTATAAAGCACTTTGCGACCAACAACCAGGAAACGTGCAGATTCTTCTGCGATTCCAGAGTTTCCGCAAGAGCGCTCAGAGAAATTTATTTGGAAGCGTTCAGAATCGCCGTAACCAACGCAAACCCCGGCACCGTTATGAACAGTTATAACTTCATAAACGGCATAGAAGCGGCGGAAAGTTACGACCTCAACACCGTTATATTAAGAAACGAATGGGGCTTTACCGGCACGGTGGAAAGCGATTGGGGATTTTGGCACTACGAAAACGTTTCGGGTATTATCGCGGGAACGAATATGCACTGCTTCGGCAACGGCTCGACCGACCTCAAAGACATTGTAAGAGGTTATCAGCAAGGAATAATCACCTATGACCAACTTGCCGAAAACGCGGCGGACGTAGTCAGAACGCTTATCGGCTCTAACGCGGAATCGACGGGTATCCCCCAAGACGCCAAGAGCAGCGCGCAAACGGCAAGAGCGACAGAAATACTTTCCTGCTCGGATGGCAGCGGCACGACTTGGCACTATTTAAGCACCAAAGACGTTACCCAAATCGTATCGCAAACAAATTCGACGGTCACGATGTCTAAGCCTTCGGGAATATTCGGAACTGCAAAACTCGAAACCAACGACGGAAAAACCTACCTTTCCAACCTCGACGAGAACAGCGGAGCGTATTATTATATCTACGTTAAAGAAGCGGGCGAATACGAGATTTCCTATAATATAAACGTTTCGGGATACGACGGCAAATACGGCAACTTCAAACTTTATATCGACGGAATATTGTGCGATACGTTTACCAACCCGAACAACGTTACCACGTCGACGGGCTGGTACGGAACGGGAATTTTGACGGGCGACAGCGGCAAGGCGAAAGTCGACCTCAAAGTCGGCGGGCACAGAATTTTTATCGACTCCGAAGGCAGTTACTATAACCTGCACGATATTATCTTCGATAAAACGGAAAAATCCTCTTTCGACGACTCGATAACTTTCGACAACTCGCTTGAAAATCAACTCGTGCAAAAAGTCGAAGGCGCGGCAATCTATTCCTCCGTTACGGGCGAGAGCGGTTTGAAATTCACTTTAAGCATCGCGAAAAACAACCTATCCGCAAACACCTCCGTATACGCGATAATAGCAACCGACCAAACCAATTTTAGCAAAATCAACTATTATAACTACGCGGATTTCGGATTCGCTTTGACCGAGTTGCAAAAAACGGAAAACGGCGACGCCGCCAACTTCTCTTTGGAAAAGACCGATATTCAAAAAGCCGATTACTCTACGGCATACACCGTTAAATTCTTCGTCGTTTCCGCTTCGAACGGAATAACGGTGGTAAAAGAAACGCTGAGCGATACGAGAAGTTGTAAACAAGTTGCCGAGGCTCTTGTCGAAAAAGGCTATCCGAGAGGAAAAGTCGCAAACTACCTCGACTAACGTTCAACCTGACAACGCAAACAAAAAAACGGACTGCATTCGCAGCCCGTTTTTTTGACAGAGAAAAAATCAAACGGATTTTTTCTTTAATATATAAGATTCTCCGTAGCCGCTTTTCTTTGCCGTTCTCGAAATAAGCGCGGCGTTTTGGCTAAAATTATCGGCTTCCGACGAAAAACCTATAATCGTTCCGCTTTCTGCGGAAAAACTTTCGGCGGCAAACCAAACGCCGCTCGCGTCTTCGAAACTAACGCTCGTTAAAGAAGAACAATAAAGAAACGCGCCCTTGCCGATGGCGGAAACCTTTTGTCCGACGGTTAAAGAGTTTAAGTTTTTGTTCCCCCTGAACGCGTAGCAATTTATTTTATATTCTCCCTCTTCGAAAGAAGCGGGAAGCGTTAAGTTGCTTTGCGTTCCGCAGTAATCGAAAAGATAATTAAACCCGTCGTCGCCTTTTATAAACTTAAAATCGCCCGACGTTTTTATTTTGCTTTCGCCCGAGTGGACGGTCAACGCGTTCGCCGCTATTTTACCGTTAGCCTCGGAGCCTGCGACTATTTGGATTTTATCGCTTTTGTTTATTACTTCCACAAGCCTGAAACAAGCGGAAAACGCGCCGTCGTCTATTCTTTCCGCGTTTTTACCGATAGTTACGCTGCCCAAAGAATAACACCCCGAAAAAGCGTTTTCTCCTATAACGGAAACGCCGTCGCCTATCGCTACGCCTTTAAGCGAAGAACAGGAAAAAAACGCTTGTTTCCCGATGGATATAACCGTGCTCGGAATAATTATCTCCGCCAGAGAAACGCATCCCGAAAAAGCGTCTTCTTCGATACAAGTAACGCCCGTGCCGAGAACCGCCGAAGATAATTTTTCGCAGTCGTAAAAAGTTTTCTTTTCTATCTTCGTCACGCCGTTCGGAATAACGACGCTCTCAAGCATTTTGCATTGATAAAACGCGCTCTCCCCGATACGCGTAACGGTGTTCGGCAAAGTAATGCTCTTAAAAGAATCGTGCCCGTAAAAAGCGTTGTCCGCAATTTCGGTTACGGTAACGCCGTTGACCTTTTCGGGAACAATCAAGTCTATTTGTTTTTTTCCGTAAGCGGTTATCGACTTAACGGCAGAACCTTCCAAAACGTAAGCCGCGTCCCAATCGGTTTGTTCGTTAACGCTTTGAGATTCTTTTTCGTCGTCGCCGTTTCCTTCGTCGTTATTTCCGCACCCGAACGCGGGAAACAAGCATACCGTCATCGACAAAAAAACCGCAAACAACGACTTTAAAAATTTTTTCATTTTTCTCTCCTTTATCTTTTACGTTGCTTCTATCGCAACGCTTCGCTTCTATTTAAAGCGTAGCCGCAAAATTATTCATAATAAAAGAAAGCCGAAAGCATAAAAAGCCTATCCACTAATCTGCCCCCTCGTTACTCTTTCTCTCGTATGGTATATTTATATAACGACGACTTCGCCACGCCCCTTTCTTTCGCAACGATTTTTATCGCTTCCTTTTTGTCCACGCCCTGCTCTATCAAACTCGCAATTCTGTCGCCGTCGCTCATTTCCGCAAAAGGTTTTTCTTCTTTTCCGCCTTCCACCACGAGAACGAACTCTCCTTTCGGTTCTTCGGGGAACCCGTCTTTAAGATTGAATTCCACCGCGCGCTCGTGGATTTTTGTTATTTCTTTCACAGCAACGCAAATTCTTTCTCCGAGAACGGAATAAAGCGTTTTAACGTCTTTTTTAACGTCGTGCGGCGCGGAATAAAAAACCAGAGTCGCGTCTACGTTCTTATATCTTTCGAGCAGTTTCTTTTTTTCGCTCTCCTTGCCCGTCAAAAAACCTAAAAAGCAAAACCTCGAACAATCCTTTCCCGAAAGTATCAAAGCCGAAAGCGCGGCGTTTGCGCCCGGGATGACGGTATATTCCAATCCGTTTTCTCTTAACGTTTTGCACAAAACGTTACCGGGGTCGCTGATTACGGGCATTCCCGCGTCGCTGATCACGGCGACGTTTAAGCCGCTTTTTAATTTTTCTATTATTTTTTCTCCCGCTTCCTTTTCGTTATATTTATGATAGGAAAAAAGCGGTTTTTTTATTCCGTATGCATTTAAAAGAGTTAACGACCGACGGGTATCTTCGCAGGCTATTTCGTCTACCCGGCGAAGCGTTTCCACCGCTCTGTAACTTATATCTTTAAGATTTCCTATCGGCGTCGATACAAAATACAACATACAATCCACCTCAATTTTCTATCGGGCGCAATATTTTAAGACCTTTTTTTCCGCCCTTAACGCCCTCTAACAACACGAGATAGGGCTCTTTCTTTCCCGCATACACAAGTTGCATTCTTTTCGGTTCTATATTGCGACTTTTCATTTCGTAGATAAGTTCGCAAAGTCTGTCAGCGCGGCAAACCACCGCAAACCTTCCGCCGAACTTCAACGCTTTCGACACCGAACGAACGAGTTCTTTCAAAGTAATTTCTATTTCCGCGCGGCAAACGGCTTTTTTATAATCCTCCGCAACGAACCCTCCGTTTTTCTCCATATACGGAGGATTACACACCGCAAGCGAAAACCTTTCGTTATACTCCGCACCCAAGTCCTGAACTTTCGAGTTTATGGGAAAAACCTTCTCTTTTAACTCGTTATATTCAACGCTCTTTTCAGAGAGAGAAAACAACTCCTCTTGCATTTCAAACAGATGAACGCTTTTCACCTTGTCGAAATTAAGTCCCAGCAAGTTTATTCCGACAATTCCGCAGCCCGAACAAAAATCCGCCACCTCGTCGCCCTTTTTAACGGTTGCGAAATGCGACAAAAGAACCGCGTCGCTCGTGAAGCAATACAGTTCGTCGTCTTGATATATTTTAAATCCGCAAACGTTTAAGTCTTCCAATCTTTCCATAAAGAGTCCTTTCCTTACACGCGGTTTTCATAATTTAAAAGTATTAAGGCGCGCGCATTTTTCATAAATTGCGCGCGCCTTATCGGTTTTTGTTAAAGAATTTATTATTCTTCTGCTATCGCTTCTACGGGGCAACCGCTTGCACAAGCGCCGCAACTAACGCAGGCTTCTGCATCGATGTTGTATTGGGTATCTCCTTGACTTATTGCGCCGACGGGACAGGTGTCCGCACAAGAGCCGCAAGAAATGCACGCATCGCCGATTTTATATGCCATAACGTTCCACCTCCGAATTTTTATATTATGGATTATATCACAAACTTTTTTGTTTGTCTACACTAATCCAAAAGTTTTTTCATATCTTCGCTAAGAGGTTCTTCGTCCTCTCCGTTTTTCTTGTTTTTGTTTCCGCCCTTTTGCGGTTGAGGAACGCCCTTCTTAAACTCCAAACGGTCCACGGGAAAATCCTTATACGTTTCCGTTCCGTCCTTTGCCGTTATCTTGACTTTGCTTATAAGTTTAAGCATATCGTTGGAAACGACAACGCCCTCTCCGTCCGGTGTTTTAACCGCTCCGCCGACCTTGGGCATTTTTTTATATACGCTCGAATAATATTCGTTTTCGTATTCCAAACAACACATAAGCCTTCCGCACAGCCCCGAAATTTTGCTCGGATTAAGGTGCATTCCCTGCGTTTTCGCCATTTTTATCGAAACCTTTCCGAAATCGGGCATACACGACGAACAACAACACGCCCTTCCGCACGGTGCGATTCCGCCCAACAATTTAGCCTCGTCTCTAACGCCTATTTGACGAAGTTCTATTCTTACGCGAAAATGCGACGCAAGGTCCTTTACCAACTCGCGAAAATCGACGCGGTTGTCTGCGGAAAAATAATACGCCAACTTTTTTCCGTCAAAAGAGTATTCCGCGCCGATAAGTTTCATATCCAAATTTCTTTCCGCGATTTTTTTGTTTGCGTACGACAATGCTTCGGGAATTTTTTTGTGGTTCTCGCAAATAATCCTTTCGTCTTTTTCCGTCGCTTTTCTAACCACTGCTTTGAGCGGTTGAACTATTTCTTTATCGTCTATTTCTTTAACGCCGAAAACGACGGTCGCATACTCCAATCCCTTTGCCGTTTCGACTATGACTCCCGATTTTTCTTCATACACGTCGCTTTCGCAAGCGGGCGCGAAATAATATATCTTTGCACCCGAACGAAACTTAACGCCTATAATTTTTGCCATTTATGTTTGCCCTCCAAAATTCCAAAAAGCAACCACTCGACGAGCATTTGAGCGTTTGCGTTGAACTTTATTTTTTTTCTTGCTTCGGCAATTAATTCCAAAGCGTGCACAATCGAACCCGTTCTGTATCCTTCTGCGGTTTTAAGCCTGTCGAGGTCTTTTTTATCTTTTACCAATTCCTCTTTTCCCGCCGTTATTTTCAAAAGGTCGCTAAACGTCTTCTCCAAAACGGAAATTACCAACTCCAACTCGTCTTTATACGCGAGCGTTTCTTCCGCGAACCGCAAAACCTGCTTGCTGGATTTCATATCCGTAACCAATCGCAAGCACAAATCTTTTATTTCTCCGAATTTTTTGTCGTCGTATAACTTCTTCACGCCGGAAACCGTTCCGTCGGCGCAATATACCGCTTCTTTAAGTCGTTCGTCGTCAGGACATTCATCTTGCAAAAAGGATAGCAGTTTTTCTTCTTCGAACGCCTTTATTTCCAATTTTTTCACTCTTGACAAAACGGTGGGAAGAAGTCCGTATTCCGAAGTCGCGCCGAGAATCAAATAAACGTTTTTCGGCGGTTCTTCGAGCGTTTTCAAAAGTTTGTTTTGCGCAGACAAATTCATCGTCTCCGCGTGGGAAAGAAGAAATATTTTCTTGTTGGTTTCTATCGGCTTAACGTAACTTTGCTCTATTAAATCGGCAATATCTTCCGTTTTTACCGCGTCAGTTTTCGGATATATCAAAACGTCGCTGTGCGCGTTATCTTCGATAAGCCTGCAATTTCTGCATTTTCCGCAGGGAAGCCCCTCTTCGCAGGCTATGAGCTTCGCAAACTCTTTTAAATACTCCGTGAGATATTCCCCGTCGGCGCAAACTATCAAATATGCGTGCGAAACCGTTCCGCTCGATTTTTCTCGACGGAGCATTTCAAACGCTTCCGTCCCTTTCAAAAGCAAAGAAAGTCGGTTCATAAAACTCCCTTTTCCGTAAGCGCGTTCACTATTTTTTCGTGAGTTTGTTCCTTCGTTCCGCTTGCGTCGATTACGATAAATCTTTCGGGGAATTTTTTTGCCAATTCCAAATACCCCTCGTAAACCTTTTCGTGAAACTCTCTGCCCGAAAGTTCCACCCGGTCGCCGACATCCGCGCCGCCCTTTCTTTCAAACGCTTTTTGCGGCGAAAGATTCAAAAACACCGTGTAGTTGGGCGAATAATTTTTGAGCGCGTAGCCGTTTATTTGCGCAACGAATTCGTATCCTAACCCCCTCGCATAGCCTTGATAAGCAAGCGAAGAATCGACGTATCTGTCGCAAATCACAAGCCTGCCCTTTTCGAGTTCGGGCTTTAAAACTTGATTTAAAAGTTGCGCTCTCGAAGCGGCGTATAAAAGAGCCTCGCATTCGGGGATCATTTCCGAATTTTCCTTATCGAGAATTATCTCCCTTATTTTTTCGCTTATTTTCGCTCCGCCGGGTTCTCTCGTTAAATAATAATCCACGCCGCGCGCTTTCAAATATTCTTCCAAAAGTTTTATCTGCCTGGATTTGCCTACGCCTTCGCAGCCCTCGAAGGTAATAAATTTTCCTTTCATTCTTTCACCGTCTTTATTCTTCCGTCATTCACTCCGAACGCAGCCCCGCGAGCCTCCGCTTCGATAAGTTTTTCCAATATCCCGTCGCTTATTCGCTCCCCTGCCGTAACGATCGGATTACAAGGCGGAAACACTCCCGCGTTCTCCGCGGCTATTTTACCCGCGGCGTTTTTTAATTCCGTTCGCTCGCTTTCGCAAGACAAAGCCGCCGAATAGGGCATTGCCCTTTCCGCGAACTCCCTTTTTTCGTCGCTCGTTTTCTCTCCCTCGTCGCAACGAGTTCTACAAGCGTTTTTTATCGCATCGTGCAACTTTTTAAGTTCTCCTCCGGAGGTTTTTACGGACGGCATAAACAACATATACCTTCCGTCGAAAAGTTCGTAAAATATTTTTCTTTTTTTAAGTTCTTTAAGAACGCTTTCCCTTTCCCACCCGCTTTTTTTAAGGTCGATCGTTATTTTATATGGGTCGGCGCAGTCGATAAAAACGACCGAACTTTCCGAAAGTCCGTCTTTGAGTCGGTTTACCCGCTCGCCGAGTTTAACGAATTTCTTTTGGTTTTCAAGACCTTCTTTTACCCCGTATTCGCAAGAAGCCAATATGGGATAGCAAGGGCTCGTCGTGTTAAAAACTTCCGCCGCCTCTTTCAATCGTTCGGCAAACGTTCCGTTTTTATCCAAAAGCAACGCGCCTTGATTCAACGCGCTTGCGGTCTTGTGCAAACTGTCAATCCAAATATCGGCAAATTCTCCCGCATACGTCGCGCCTTTAATAAACGCGTAATGTCCGCCGTGCGCGCCGTCTATGATTAAAAGTTTACCTCTTTTCTCCGTCTCTTGCTTTATCGCTTTTATATCGAAAGTCCGCCCGAAATAGTCGGGATAGGTATAAAGCACGCCTATCGCTTCCGGATTTTCGTCTAATAATTTTGCCGTTTCTTCCCTCGTCGGAAGTTGGCATAAACCGTCTTTAACTTCGCCTGCCGCTATAACGGGTTCTATTCCCGAAAGTGCCAACGCGTTATAAACGCTTTTGTGCGCCGAACGGTTGATAATCATTTTCTTTCCCGAACGTCTTACCGCATACACCGCGGAAAGTATCGCCACGCTCGCGCCCGTCGAAAAAATCTTAACGTATTTCGCGCCTAAAATCCTGCCGACGTCTTTTTCTGCAAAATTCACCGCGCGAAGCAGTCCCTCTTCGTCTATCTCCGTTAAGTCGAGTTCGGAAACGGGGAACAGTTTGTCGAACGCGCCTCGACCTTTATGCGAGGGCATATGAAGCCTTATCGGTTTTTTCTTCGCGTATTCTTTTAAATATTCGTATATGAAAAGTTTCATATCAATCGAGAACGGAACTAAACGAACGAACAATCGCGTTTACGAACGAAATGCTTTCGAATTGCAAAGCGTCGTTTTCTTCAAAAGAACGGAAAACGGTCAAAACAACGTCTTTACAATCGGATTGTCCGTCCCTCCAAAAGAACTCGCTTGCGGAACGTTTGTTTTGGGCAGTGGGAAGTTTTTCTAATTTAAGCCCGTAAGATTTTTCCGTTTGTGCCTGAAACATCTCTTGACTTTCTTGTTCGTCGCTATAACCTATCGACAAATTATACGTTTGCTCGTATTTAGTGTATTTATAAAATATGGACTCCTCCGCCGAAAGGCTTTTGTCGTATTGCAAAACCGTGCCGAAATCTTTTACCTCTCGGCACAGTTTTTCTATCCTTTCGTATTCGTTTTGAACGCTTATCTGCCCCGCTCTGTAACGATTGTCTTTTCCGTTTCTTTCTTTAAATCCTTTTTCTATTTTAGTTTTGTCGAGATTGGAAAACACGAAACAATCCGTTTCTCCCTCTTTCAAAAAAGAAGAAAGATATTTCACGGCGTCGTCGTAAAGCGATTGCATATCGTAAACCTCGTAGGAGTCGATAAGCGTGTTTAATCTCGAAGAACGATAGCCTTCGCTCTCTTCTTTTTTAGCGTCGGTAAAAACCGCGTCCGCTTTTCCCGCGGAATAATAAACGTAAAGCATATCGGTATCGCCCGTGTCTTCTGAAATGGAACTCCCGCCGAAAGACTGCACGTCGTAAGAAAAAACGTCGCTAAGATAGGCGTCGAAACCGCTGTCGTTTGCCGATATTCCTATATCGTAATAAAAATTAAATTCTTGCCCGTAAGTAAGTTTAACTCTGCCGACAGCAAACGCTATTTCCCAGCCTAAAACAGCCAATCCGAAAACGAGCAGCATTAAAAGCCACTCGTATCCGAAAAAATTCGACAATCTCGATTTTGTTATTTTGTTATCCATTTACTTCCCTTTATTGTTTTTTTATGGGCTTCATCGTCGGGAACAATATAACGTCCCTTATAGACGCGCTGTCAGTCAATAACATAACCAACCTGTCCACGCCGAATCCCAAACCGCCCGTCGGGGGAAGTCCGTATTCGAGCGCGGTTACGAAATCCTCGTCTACCCTTGCGTCGTTTCCGCCTTTCGCTCTCTTTTCTTCCACTTGTTTAACAAACCTTTCTTTTTGGTCTATCGGATCGTTCAACTCGCTGAACGCGTTGCCCATTTCCCTCGCATAAATAAAATATTCGAACCTCTCGGTAAACGCGGGATTAGACGGTTTCCTTTTTGCAAGCGGAGAGTTTTCTACGGGATAGTCGTATATAATGGTGGGCTGAATAAGTTTTTCTTCGACGAACGCGTCGAAAAAGGCAATCAAAACGTGCCCTTTGGTAGCGGAGTCGCCCTCTTCCACTTCTACGCCTTTCGCTTTTGCGACGGCTCTCGCCTCTTCGTCGGAAGCCCAATCGTTATAGTCTACGTCGGCATATTTTTTAACCGCTTCGACCATCGTCATACGCTCCCATTTCTTTCCCATATCTATGTCTACGCCTTGATAAGTTATGGAAGTCGTCCCGCAAACCTTTTCGGTAATGGAACGATACATGTCTTCTATCAAGTCCATCATATCGAAGTAATCGCTATACGCTTGGTACATTTCCACCGTGGTAAATTCGGGGTTGTGCGACTTGTCCATTCCCTCGTTACGGAAAATACGCCCCACTTCGTACACCCTGTCGAATCCGCCGACTATTAATCTTTTAAGATAAAGTTCGGTTTCTATCCTTAAATACATATCGATGCCGAGCGCGTTGTGGAAAGTCTTAAAAGGTCTTGCCGCCGCGCCTATTTCCAACGGTTGCAAAACAGGCGTATCCACTTCTAAATATCCCGCTCCGTCGAGATATTTCCTTATTTCGCTCAAAATCTTGCTTCTCGCAACGAAAGTTTTCTTTACTTCCGGATTCGCGATTAAATCTATTTCTCTTTGACGATATCTGGTGTCCTCGTCTTTTAAACCGTGATATTTTTCGGGAAGCGGCAAAAGCGACTTGCTCAAAAGTTCAACCGATTCCGCGTGAACGGAAATTTCGCCCGTGCGCGTTTTGAAAACCTTGCCCGTTATTCCTATAATATCGCCTATGTCGTAGTCTTTGAACTCCGCGTAAGACTCGCCCAAATCGTTTATGGAAAGATAACTTTGGATAGTCCCTTCCCCGTCTAAAATAACGGCAAAAGAGGCTTTCCCCATAACTCTTTTGGAAACAAGCCTGCCGGCGACGCCGACCGTTTGCCCTTCGAATTTTTCATAGTTTTCTTTAACGGTCGCGCTTAAAACGGTTCTGTCGTAACGAACTTTTTCAAACGGGTTCTTTCCCGCCTCTTTAAGCGATTCGAGTTTTTCTCTTCTAACTCTCAATATCTCGTTGAGGTCCTGCTCTTCGGGAGCAGAAATTACGTTTTTATCTTGCATTGTCAGTCCTTTTAGTATACTTTTTTGATAGTTAACGAAGTAATGCCGGCAGGAACGGCAACTTTAACGTTTTCTCCCGCTTTTCTGCCCAAGAGCGCGTTTCCGATGGGCGACTCGTTGGAAATTCTTCCCGATTCCACGTCCGCTTCGGTAGTTCCCACTATTTCGTAAGAGCAACGCTCTCCCGTTTCGTCGTCGATAAAATCCACTTTACTGCCGAGCGACACAACTCCCTTTTTTGCGTTGTCTTTAATGATGACGGCATATTTCAATTTCGCTTCGATTTCTTGAATTTCGCCCTCTATTTGCGCTTGTTCGTTTTTAGCCGCGTCGTATTCCGCGTTTTCGCTAAGGTCGCCGAATTCCCTTGCGGTTTTGATTCTTTCGGTAATCTCCGCGCGTTTTTCTACTTTTAAATATTCCAACCTTTTTTCGAGTTCTTCTTTGCCTTCTTTCGTAAGCAATACTTCTTCTGCCATAAATGACCTCCGTTTGACAGCAGGACTTCCCTACTATATAATTTATCAATTTAGTATTATAGTCTATAAGCGCGCGTTTGTCAAACCATATTTTACCCTTTGTCCCCGTTTTTGAAAGGGAAAGCGGGCGCAAAAAAACGATATTTTTTCGTTTTTTTGTTTTTTGGTATTGACATATCGAAAAATAATGATAAAATTTTAAACGTGGTTTAAGTTTTTGTTAAATTTCTTGGATAATATATGTAAAAAACGAAACCGCCGAGTTCGGCGGTTTCGTTTTTTAACAATTTTCGCATTCGTCGTAACTTTCGCAGCACGTGCAAGCCCCGTCTTTGCAGGAAATCTTAACGCAATCCAACGAACAGTTACAGCCTTCCGCGTTGTGCGAACATTTTCTAACGTCGCACTTAATAGAATAATTTCTGCCCATTTTTCCTCTCCTTAACGTTATTTTGCGCAAAAACTCGTTCAACTATTCTCTTCCGCCTTGACAAAGCGGTTTTTTCTTTATAAAATATTCTCGAACGCAAAAAGGAGATTATAATATGAAAGTCGTATTACTTAAAGACGTTAAGGGGTCGGGCAAACTCGGCGATATCATAGAAGCGAAAGACGGGTTCGCAAGAAACTTCCTCATCAAAAACGGATTGGCAAAACCTGCCGACGCGCAAGCGATAAGCGAACATAAAAACAAATTGGATTCGGAAGCGTTTCACCGCGCCGAACAACTGAAAGCAAACAACGCGCTCAAAAAAGAACTCGACGGAAAAGAAGTATCCGTAAACGTAAAATGCGGAGACAACGGAAAATTCTTCGGCAGCGTTACCAACAAAGAAATCGCCGAAAAATTGTGCGAACAAGGCTACGACATAGATAAAAAGAAAATTATTTTGTCTTCCAATATAAAAGCGCTCGGCAACTATTCCGTTTCCGTTAGAATATCGGCGGAAGAAACGGCGAAAATAACCGTCGTCGTTAAAGCGATGTAAATCAACGACTCAACAAAACGAAAAGCCCCCGTTTTCGGCTTCAACCGAAATCGGAGGCTTTTATTTTTAGTGTTGATCCATTTTAATTAATTGTTTCTTTATTTTCGTTAAAACTTTTGTAGCGTAATTATCTTTTAACGCGTTTATTTCGTCGGCGGTAATTTTTCCGTCCATCTCTCCCATTCCGGCAAAAATCGCGCTCAATCCGCCGAGCAGTTTCTTATATAAATCCTCGCCGTCCGCACCGTCTATCATACAAAAGCAATAAACGAATTCTTCAGCCAAGTCGTCCATATACTTTTCGTTGGCAATCATCCATTTTTTCACCGCAGACGGAGTCGCGCTCAGAAAACTGTTCCAACTGATTTTCGTTTGATGCTTGGAATTTATGTAGTCCACCAAATCGCCGCGCCGAACCAAATTCTCTATCACGGCAAGTTCTTCCGCGGAAAGTTCCCCGTTCGCCAATGCCTGCCAAAGCAAAGAATATTGCAAAATACAGTCGAACTGACTAATCAATATTTCCGACTTGAATTTCACGTTCATTGCGGAATAATATTTTTCCAGCGACGTTCCTATATTGTCCACGATTTCTTTGAGAGAACCGTAGTCTTTCGCCATTTTTTCAACGAGTTTTTTGTCCATCTTCAAGTTTCCTCAACCGAAAACGCAAAAATTATTCGTTAATGCAATCGCTTATTTTGGACGCGACTTTCATCAAATAACAACGCTTAAACGCCTCTCTCTCCTCTTCCGTCGCCTCGTCGTCGGCAATAGCAATCGAACCCAACAACCTCGACCAATAAGTAGCAAGTTCTTCGAGCATGTCGCGGGATTTATCGGCTTTATCGACCGCCGCGAAAACCGTTATGAACTCGTCTGCGATTTTATCGACGAGCGATTCGTTGCCTTTAATCCATTTTTCCACCGATTGGTTCGCCGCGTTTAAAATATCTTCCCACGAAATATCCACTTTATAAAAAGAATTGATATAATCGACCAGATCGCCGTGGTCGGTTATGTTCTTGATTATTGCCACTTCGTCCGCGCTGATTTTTCCGTCGGCAACGGCTAATTGCAACATACTATACTGCATAATGCAATCGAATTGTTTGTCGAATATTTCCGCGCTGAATTTTTTGCCTGCGCTCGCCATTGCTCTTTCGAATATGTCGCCGATTTTTTCCACTACCGCGATAGCGTTTGCATAATTATCGATAACGTCTTGCAATACTTTTGAAGTCATTTTCCTTCTCCTTAAAATATAATTTTATTTTTTCAGCATAGCCTTGTGGAACGCTTTTTTCCCTTTCTTTATAACAAGCCCGCTCGCAACGGTTTCCCTATCGAAAGATAAGGCAAAATCGCTCGCTTTTTCTCCGTTAACGGAAACCCCGCCTTGTTGAATAAGTCTTTTCGCTTCGCCTTTGCTTGAACAAAGTTTGCATTTTACGAGAACGTCGTATAAATAAATTTTTCCGTCCGCGAAATCCGCCTCTTCTATTTCCGTCGACGGCATATTTTCATCGTTTCCGTCGCCGCCGAAAAGCGACTTCGCAACGGTTTTGCATTTTTCCGCTTCTTCTTTTCCGTGCACGAGAGAAGTGAGTTCGAACGCGAGAATTTCCTTCTTTTCGTTAATTCTGCTATCTTCCCATTTTTCCATTTCCCGTATTTGTTCCATCGGCAAGAAGGTGAGCATTTTAATGCATTTCATAACGTCCGCGTCGGAAACGTTTCTCCAATATTGGTAAAACTCGTAGGGGCTGGTTTTTCGTTTCAAAGTTTTTTGCTTAAAAAAAACCCCCCATTTTTTAAATTTTTCCCTTTTACAGCCTCCG
>CAYQLN010000003.1:0-17563 GCA_964418455.1 uncultured Christensenella sp. | reverse complement strand
TTATCTGACTGAAATTCCCCTCTTCGCATAATTCGCGAGCATCCCAGCAAAAAACGACCGTTAAATGCCTCATAACGATTTCGGAAACGGTTTTGTTAAATTTTCCGTCGGTCGATTTATCGAAACTATAAAGATAGTCGATAACGTTTTTTCTCGAATCTATATTTTTTGCCGAACCTTCTACTTTTCTTTTCGTCATTCCCTCGGGATTATTTAGAGTGTATACCGAAAGAACTTGCGGCAAACACCAAACTTCGCCGTAATAAAAACAGGAAGTTAAACGTTTGTAATCGCCGAACCAAAAGGGAAAGTTCACGACGAACGAGTTAAAATATTCCTTTTTAAAAAAGAAAGTCGACCAATGAACGGACCAACCTATAAAAACGTCTTTCTCGGTGAGTTTACGAAGTTTTTTTAAGGAATTGAATTTACCCGTTATTTCGCCTCTTTCCATATCGAAAATATCGGTATTTCCCGTGCACAAAACGCATTTCGGGTGACTTTCCATAAAATCGAACTGCATTTGCAATTTATTTTCGTCGCACCAGCAGTCGTCGCACTCGATTACCGCGATATACTTCCCCTTTGCAAGCGGCGGCAAAAAATCGGTCGTGGCGAAAAGTCCTTTGACGTATTGATTTTCCGTTTGCAAAACGGGTTTAATTAAATCGGGATATTTTTCGGCATAGCGTTTGATTATTTCGGCGGTGCCGTCGGTAGAAGCGTCGTCGTGAACGAGAATTTCATATTTGAAATTTGTTTTTTGATTTATTAAAGAATCGAGCGCCCTTTCGATAAAAGGCGCGTGATTATACGCGACGGCAAAAACCGAAACTTTTATATCTTCCATAAAGTTACCTTCCGACCTTTTACAACCCTTAAAGTATAACAAACGGCGCAAGCAAAGTCAATATCGGTTTTTGAGATTTTTACCGTTCGATTAAAGCGTTTTTTTGTTTTTGCATAATTTTTTTAGTTTAATACAAAATATTTTAAAGAGAAAAAAAGGAGAGTTATATGCAAGAAAACAAATTTAACGAATATAATAAAAAAGCCGTTACCGACGTATATAAAAACGCGCATATCGCTTTGCAAAGCATTTCCAACGTTTTACCTGCCGTCGAAGACGAAGAACTGAAAAAAGAACTTAAAGAAGAATACGAGGGCTATGAAAAAATTATAGGAGAAATTTCTACGTTTATGGTAGAAAACGGATTGGAACCGAAAGACGTGAACCCCGTTAAAAAAGCGTTTATGTGGAGCAGTATAAAAATGAAAACGCTTATAGACAACAGCAAAACGCAAATTGCCGAAATGATGATTAAAGGCACGGTTATGGGAATAACCGAACTGACGGCAATGAAAAACGAAGCGGAAAATATGGAAGACGGCGTTTTGAAATTCATTGAGGAATTATTGACCGCGGAAGAAAAATACGAAGAAAATTTAAAAAAATTTTTGTAAGACGCATAGCGTTTTAATTATATAAAAAGCCGCGCGCGCTTTTTCGAAAGGAAAAGCGCGCGCGAACGTTTTTAACTATAATTTTTTTGAGCAAACGCCGTTAACTTAGAGGTCGTAAGTTCGAGCCTTATTGTCTCCACCAAAAAATCCTGCATTTATAGTGCGGGGTTTTTTATTTGTTCACCTTTCACTATTCGCCAACGCGTGCAGATTTTTCGGGAGCGACAGATAAAAGCAAACATTGAAAAAAACTCCGACGATCTTTTTCGTTTCGTTGAAAGATATTTGCAAAAAGCGCATTCAAAAAAATAAAGTTGAAAAAAATTTTTCTAAAATCACAAAAACCGACGAGTTTTTGCAAAAACTCGTCGGTTTTTTATTTCTTTATTCGCCATTCGATATTGTGCCTTTTCGTTTTTTATAAAAACAAAAGGACAATTAAATTAAGTATAGAAAAGTCGTTTTTATCGTTACGCTTTTTTCAATACAAGCGTCATAGAAGCGTTTACGTCGGGATTAGAAACAAAAGTCAATTTATTTCCGTCAATCGTGCCGTTTGTATTTTCGCTTCCCATCGTAATGGTAACGGTTTTTCCGTCTTGTTTCCAAGTTCCGCTCACGGTATCGGTATAAGTTCCGTCGGTCATGGTTAGCGTGAAAGTGCCGTCTTCTTTAAATTCAAAAACCATGTAATTTTCGGTTATATCCATTCCTTGGAACGCTTCGCCCGCTTTCATTTCTTGCGTTTGACCTTCATAAGTTTGAGTCATAGATACAAACTTCCACGTGCCGATTACGCTGCCGTCAGATAACGTTATTTCGCCGAAAGCGGCAAGGCTTGCGTTATATTCCGACAACATATTTTCAAACGTAGTTTTTACGCTGTTATAAGACGTGCCGTTGTACTTAAAACTGCCCGTATGAAGATTAAGAGCGTCTTCTATGAAAGTTCCTCTGTCCATCGACATTTGAATGAAAGTCGTTAAATCGGTTAAATCGCCCCTATAGTATTTGGTTCTGTCAACGAAACCGCCTGCCGTGTTTTCTTCGTATTCGAACTTTAAATATTGCGTTTCGTTCGAACCCGAACCTACGGTTATAACGGACATTTCTATATTGCGGAATTTGCCGGTGGGATTATCTTTTTTCAAAACGTTTTCGATCGCTTGCGAATATTTTTTCTCGAAATCGACTTTTTCGAACACGCTTGCATAAACGTCTTTAGCTTGGACCCTATCGAAATATTTCAACTCGAAAACCTTATCGAAGGAAAGTTCGTCCAATGCCAACATACTTTTATATGCTTTCGTTTTCAGTTCTTCGAAAGCTTTTTTCAACTTATCGTATTTCGAACTATTCGGTTCGACTTTTAACTCCGATTCACCGCTACTACTACTGCCACCGCTGCAACTCCATTCTATGCTCGTGACGTTATCGTCGCTATCCCTGCCCGTATCGATTCCGCAATCCGAAATAGCATCGTAATAAGATTCTTTAGTCACGAATTTATAATAATCCTCGAAAGCGGTGGTGTCGCCCGTCCATTCGGCAACGCCGTTAACGTATTCGTTTAGAAATGTGTTTTTAACACTAAATTCAACTTTTATTTTTCCGCTTTTAGCAAAAACGTATTCGGGTAATTTATTTTCATATGACCAGAAGTCGAGAGAAATCGTAGAAACGTCGTATTCGGAAGAAAGATTTTTCGCTATCGCAGATTTCATCCACGCTTTCCAATTTTCTTCTTTCATATCGCTAACGCTAAACAATTCCGACCCCCATTCGCTTCCTTCGAGGGTGACATACGTTTCGTCAAATATTTTTTCAACCGAAACGCGAGTATCCTCTACGACTTCGTATTTAGCCTCCCCGCCATATGAATCTTCCCAAGTCAAATAGTATTTAGAGCCTTCTTTAACGGGAACTCCGGATACGGTGTAGCAAGCATAGCTGCCGTCGGTATAGTATATACCCATTTTTGCGGAAATGCTTGTTTCGAGATTTTCGAACCTGTTATCGTCTTTTACCTGAACTATTTTATCTATCTTTTTGCGAGTTACGGCAGTCGCCTCGCTGAAACACGCTTCGAACATACCTTCGTATTCGTCGAAAAGCCCGTATATCGTTAGTTTCTTTAAGCCCATTTCTCCGCTTTTTTCTTGCAACTCTTTAATTTTTTGAGTATAGGTCAAAACGGTGTCATAATTCGTGGCGTAAGTTAATTGATCGAGATAGGAGTTCATTTCCTCTTCGTAATCTTTTAACGCTTGGTTTTTATAGACGTATGCGCCTTGTTCTATCTCGTAATCTTCGCCGAAATAGTCGCCTATTTTGTCGGAAAGGTTACTTATACTCTCTTTGTCGCTGTTTTCGAAAAAGTACGTGATTTTATCGAGAGAAAATACGTTCATTCTGTTGTTTGCCGTGCTACCCAGCAACACGGATACAAGCACGCAAACGGCAACGATTACGGAAGCGACTATTATCAACATACGTTTGCCGACGAGTTTTAACTTAGCGATATGCGCAGAATCGTAAGCTGTTTTTGCCGATTCGTATATTTCGGCGTTTTGCGTGCGAACGCTCTCTTTATACGCTTTCATAACGGCAAGTTCTTTTTCTAAGTTTTCTTGCGCTTCGCTTCTTCTCATAACAAGTTGCCATTTATGCCCGTTTTTGATTTTTTTGTCGTTTTCGTCTTTTTTAGGCGCTTTGGTTATGAATAAATTTCTGTTCTTTACAAGCATAACGTGGGCGAAGATAACCACGCCGAGCCAGCACAAAAAGGTTATTATCGCAGGCAAATATCCTTTAAAGATAATCAAATTTTCGTTATCATAAGGAATAATACACCCGTTTTCGCTTTTAATCGCAACTAAACCTGCCGTAATAAAAACCAAGCAGATAATGCCGATCAATACGAACCACTTAGCCTTATTATACTTAGGATTAACGACGGTTACTACGCCGTTTTTGGTTTTTATATTTTTCTTTTTATAATAATCGAACTCGTTGAAATGCTTGATTACGGGTATAGCGCGTATAATCGCGTATAACGAAAAAAGGATTATAACGCCAACTTTAATCAGTTTCAGGATAGTTAATTTATCTTCATAATAATGCCCTTCTCTATAAATGTCGAACATATTTTTAAAGCCTTTAACAAGAAGCACGGCAATAAGAACGAGCAACGCATAACCCAATAATCTGAGGGATTTAGCGATTTTGGTGCTAATAGAAAGTTTACGATAGGAAAAGTTCGACTTGTTCGGTTTTTCCGTTTTTTTGACGGCAGGATCGTTTTTGGCGGCAACGAATTCGGAAGCTTTAATAAGCGTTAATTCGCCTTTTTTGTGCAAGAATAATCTATAACCCAAGCACAGCGCGTTGAAAATAAAGAAAATTATAGAAAATACGAGGATTAAAACAAAACAACTGCCCGTATCGTATTCGATTCCTTTGATTTTAGCCATACATACTATGGAAGTTATGAATAAAATCAAGGTAAAAAGCATTGCTATCGCATTTAAAAAATCGTTTAAAGAAAATTCTTTCGAGCCGATTCTTATATATTTGTCTTTAAATTTAGGCAGAATCGCCAAAAGAGCAAACGCCGCCGCGAAAAGCAGGGCGACTATTTCTATAATCAGAACGACAACCGCACCGCCCTCTAACGGATTGGGGAAAATAAGGAAATTATCTTCACTTAAACATTCATATAGGTTCGCTATGCCTTCGCCAAAGAATTTTGCGACGGGAGTAGCCAAGAAAACGAGATTTAACAACGCAAAAAGCAAAAAGGCGCAAGCGGGCAAAATCGCAGAAAGTTTTTGCAATAAGTTTACGCTTTTTCCCGTGCGAACGGCGGCGGGGTTATAAGCGTAGTTTACGTTCGGCGCGGCGGTTGCCGCTACGTAAGGCTGCGCGGGATATACGGGCGCGGCTTGGGCAGGATAAACGGGCGCGGCTTGCGCGGGAACGCCTTGCGCGGGATAAACGAACTGCCCCGCAGGCGCGACAGTCGCTTCTTTTTGCGCTTTCAAAAGTTCCACTTCCCTTTCGAGCGCGTTCTTTTCCGCCTTAACGGAATCGAGCACCGCTTTATCGCGTTCTAACTTTAATTTTTCGTTTTCCGCTTTCAAGCGTTCTATTTCCGCTTTCGCGTTTTGCAGTTCCGCTCTTTCTTTTTCCGCCCTTAAACGCTCTATTTCGTTCTTGGCGTTTTCGAGTTCGATTTTTTCTTTTTCCTCTTTCAACTTGGATAGTTCCGCCTTGACGGCTGAAAGTTCCGCCGATTGCGATTGCGTTTGCGAACTATCGACAACCGATTTCTTCGGCGGTTGATAAGGCTTCGCAATCGGTTTGCTTTCGGCAGGCTTAGGGTTCAAAGAAGTTTTGTTCAGTTCCGGATGACATACGGGGCAAGCAAACCCTTCGTATAACGTTCCGCAAGTTTTGCACTTCTTCATTGCTTTCTCCTTACTACGTGTTGGATTTACGAGCATTGCTCGTATGTGTTCCATTATATACGAGAATTCCTCGTATGTCAATAATTATACGAGAATTTATCGTATCATAAATTTTATGAACGTCATTTCAAAAAGAATTAAGGAAATTAGAAACGAAAATAATTTAACGCAAGAAGAATTCGGCAAAATTTTGGGAGTTTCGCAAGACAACGTTTCTTTATGGGAAAAAGGAAAAAGCGCGCCGGGGGCTTTTCAAATTATAGCCATTTCGAAATACTTTAAGGTGAGCGCGGATTATATACTCGGTTTGCAAGATTATTGAAAAAACCCCGCTTTAAAACAAGATTTTTAAGGCGGTTAAAATTTATCGCACAAAAAAATCGGATTGCCGAAAGGAAATCCGATTTTTTTCGTTTTTTTATGGTTTTTTCGTTTTTTTAACGCGGTTTATTCGGTCGCTTTCCAAAGACCGTGGAGGTTGCAATAAGCGAAAGCAGCCTCTACCTCGTCGCCGTGAACGAGCGCAAACTTAACTTCGGGTTTATCGCCGGGTTTTAAGGCTTTTCTTTGGTTGCCGAATTTTGTTTGCAAAGACACCCATTCGATATAGTGTTCTTCCGCCATAGGATGCTCGACCGAACCGACGTTAACGGTGACTATATCGCCTTCTACGGTAAATACGGGAATATGTTTTTCGCGAGAAGCTTCGGTTGTTCCGGCAATGATTTCTTGCATTTTTTGACCGCAACAAAAGACGGGGACTCCGCTGTTTTTAACGGATCCGACTATGTTTCCGCAATGAGCGCATTTGAAAAATTTTTGTTCCATAACGATTCTCCTCTGTAAAAATTTTTAAACGTCCGTGGCGCGAACGCGCGAATATACGTTATCTTAATACGTTTAGTATATACTACCATAAAAGATACCGTATGTAAAGAACTAAAAATCAATTTTCTTGCGGTAAAAATCCGAACGTCTTTATTCTCGTGGCAAACAAAGTGATTTCTACCTTTACCTTATCTCCGCATTTCGTCAAAACGGGTTCGGGCGGAGAACGAAATTCAAAATAGTCGCTCAAAAGCTTGTTTAAATCGCAAACCAAAAGTTCTTTGAAAGAATCGCCCGAAACCACCCTGTCGTTTTCCAAAATGCGCTTAACGCGCTCCATTTCCGCTTTTTTGCCTTTCATACGCTCCTTTTTATACTCCTTCTTATACTTCCGAAAAAACCGCTGTATTTTCCCGTTACGTCATATATTTTTTTGCTGCCGACGGAAATATTGTCGGCAAGCATTTTGAACGCTTTGAACGATTCGCTTTTTTTGGGCAATTCGTAGCCGCTCGACAAAAAAACCGCGTCTTCTTCGGGCAGAACGCCGATTAGTTCGGCTTTAAGCATATCTTTAATATCTGTCGGCATCATCATTTTATCGTTCATTATAAGGTCGCCGCGCGCTCTGTTAACCACCAAGCCCACGTTTTTAGGTTTATAGCCGTGCAATATCGCTAAAACTTTATCCGCGTCGCGAAGACTCGTCAAAGAAGGCGTGGTTACCACTATCGCTTCGTCGCACGCGGAAACGGCGCGATGAAAACCTATATCGACGCCTGCGGGCGAATCGACGAGGATATAATCGAAAGCGTGGCGCATACCCTCGATAACGAGTTTGACGTTTTGTCCGCTCACCGAAGAAGATTCGAGCAAAGAATTGCTCGGCAAAACGAACAGGTTTTTGCGCCTTGATATTTGCACTAACGCTTGGCTTATTCTGCACCTGCCTTCCAAAACGTCGCGCATATCGTATACTACCCTGTTTTCCACGCCTAAAACGACGTCTAAATTATTTAGTCCGAAGTCCACGTCGATTAGCGCGACGCGGTAGCCTTTGTTAGAAAGCGCAATGCCTAAATTCGCGCAAACGGTCGTTTTCCCCACGCCGCCTTTCCCCGACGTTATTACTATGTTCCTTGACACTTTTTTCTCCTTACCGAAAATTTTAGCAAAAAAAATACCGCGCGTTATGGCGAATTATATCGCTAACGCGCGGTTTTTATCGAGAAATATTTAGTTTTTAGGCGTTTTATTATCGCTTAATCGCAAGTTTTTTAACGAGAGCGGAGTTCGCAACTGCTATCCCGCCGCCGAGCGCGACGCTCATTAAACCGTTTTCCGCAACGCTTACTTTCATACCGAGTTTTTTTCGATAGTATTTTTCCAATCCGTACACGTCGCTCGATACGCCCGATACGGACACGCCCGCGTGGCGAATTTCAGCCGATACTTCCGGCGGAAGTTTTACCAAAACGCTCATCGCGAGTTCCGCCACTTTATCGTAGTAGTTTTTAACGGGTTCCAATAAATCCATCGCCCTGACGGACAAAGACCTCGGCGTGCCGGTTTTTATATCCCTGCCGTTAACTACCGTGGACAGCCCGTCGTCTTCGGCAAGACTGCCTATTTCTTTTTTTATCCTTTCGGCGGTCAGTAATCCGATTTGCAAGCCGTAGGCTTCGGCAATATAGTCGATTATATCTATGCTTATTTTGTTCGCGCCGAAATTAACGGATATTCCCGCTATCACTCCGTCGAGAGAAATCGCGGCTATATTGGTCGTTCCGCCCGCCATATCTATTACGAAACAGGGCGCCGAGTCGCTGAGCGGCAAACGTTGACCGAGCGCGGAAAGAAGGGGCGCTTCTATAAAAGAAACTTTATTAACGCCCGCGTTTTTTGCCACTCTTTCATATTTGCAAAGCATTTCGGCAGTCGTTCCGCAAGGAACGCTCATAACCGCCTCTACCATAGTAAGTTTGCTCGATAAGCCGATTTTACGCAAAAACACCGATAACAGTTTTTCGGCAACCTTTTCGTTTACTATTTCGCCTTCGAACACGGGAAAAACTATTTTGGTGTTTTCCGCCGTTTTGCCGATGAGTTTTTTCGCTTCCGCGCCGACCGCCTTAACGTCTTCCGCGTCGAGAAGACCTACCGCAGCCACCGTCGGCTCGCTTAAAACCATTCCGCTGCCGAGTTTGAATATATTAGTGAAAAGCCCGTCGAAATCTATTGCTATTTTTTCCGCCATTATATCTCCCCGTTTTACACAAACGCGCCGTTTACCCAACGGCGCGCCGATACTTTTGTTTTTTTTAGAGTATTTCCAGATTTTTCTTGAATACTTTTCTGAAATCCGAACTTATTTCCAATGCCGTGTTGAGTTCTAACGAAGCGTCTCCCTCGATTTCCGTTTTCATTATTACGGAATCGCCGAGAATATCGCACTCAACGCCTTTCACGACTTTGCTTAAACTTCTGTCGAAAGCGTTGGCTATCCTCAATATAACGCCCATTTTCTTTACCGCATCTATATCTTCGTCGCCGACTAAATCTTTATATTTATTCCATTCCGCGAGGTTTATGTCCTCTATACCCGTGTTTGCCGCAACGAAAGCCGCCATAACTATTTCGCGGTGAGTTACGCCGTAGAGATTAGAGGAAAGTATAACGTGCGCGGTGTTGCTTTCGTAGTTATAGAAGCCTACTTTCTTACCCGTGTCGTATAAATACGCCGCTACCTTGATTATTTTCAAGTATTGTCTGGGGAATTTATGCAACACCCTCAACTGTTTGAATAGTTGGACGGATAAATTCACAACCTGTTCGGTGTGCTCTATATTACAACCGTAAAATTCCGCAACGGTGTTCAAACTGAACGTCAACACATCGGAAACGGGTTTATCCAAAGTGGACGGAAGGGCATAGTTGAACATTATTCCCGTTCTGAGTCCGCTTCCGCTTACCGTTATATCGTGCAAGCCCGTGTGTTTTTTGAACGCCGATATCGCCGCCAACGCGCTGGGAAGTATGTCCGCCCTGTCGCCGGACAAGCCTTTTATCTTCTTCTTTCCGTCGAGCGCCAAGCCTTTTATTAAACCGTATACGTGATTAAAATCCGCCTCGTTAATCGTATAATTATGTATGGTTTTAAGCGGATATTTTTTCATTATTTTGGTTATTCTGCAAAGCTTTCTGAAAGAACCGCCTACGCCTATTATGGGCGTTTCCGGATCGATTTCTTTAAGCCATTCCACGCCTTTTAATTGCTCCGATACGAACTCTTCGATTTTTTCGCATTGCTCGGTAGGCGTTAATCCGTCCGCCGAAAAAAGTTCCGTAAGCGTTATCGCGCCGAAAGGCAACGCGGCGTAGTTTAACAACATTCTTCTGTTGTAGAGAACTAACTTAGTGCTTCCGCCGCCGATTTCGAATATTATCCCCCTCGGAACGTCCATCGTGTTTATGACGCCCTTATACACGAACATCGCTTCTTCTTCCGCGGTCAGAACCCTTATCTTTAAGCCGCAGGTTGCGGCTACTTCGTCTATGAAACTTCTTTGGTTTTTTGCGCGACGAACCGCCGCCGTGGCAACGGTTATTATTTTTTCCACGCCGTTTGCGTCGCATAACCTTTTGAACATTTTAAGCGTTTTTATAGTGCGTTGAATACGGGCGGGTCTTAAAAATCCGTCGCGTTCCATACCCTCGCCGAGTCGCGGCGCTTCTTTGAGTTGGTCGACGATTTGGAAATGCCCGCTGTCTTTAACTTCGATTAAAAGCAAACGGACCGTATTCGAGCCTAAGTCAATTATCGCAATCTTTTCCATTCCACTCCACCTTTTAATTCTTTCTTTACATTGTCGATTATAGCATATTAAAAATGATTTGTATAGCCCCTTTTTTTATTTTTGTGCAATTTTTCGAAAACCTTTTTTTCAAGGCGTTCCGTTTAAACTTTTTTTGAACGTTTTGAACCTTTTATTTGCCTTTTTTTCGATTTTTTTCGCAAAAAAATAATAGGTATGCACAAAATTTTGTTATATTTTTTTATACAAATTGCACAATTTATTTAGACTTTTCTTTAATTGCTCCCACAAATTGAAAAACCGACAAAACCAGCAAAAATCCGCCGAAAAACCGCCTTAAAAGTTCGCCTCCGACAGCGTTTGCGAGGTAGCATCCGACGACGCAAGTCGCCACTCCCGGAAGTATTATATACAGGATATTATCGAAGCGAACGAGTTTGTTTTTTAGGTGCAAAACAAGCGCGACCACCGCCATCGGGACAAAACTCACGAGGTTAACCGCTTGCGCGCCGTGCTGCCCTACGTTATAAAAAATGGAAAGCAAAGGTATAAGTACCGTTCCTCCGCCCATTCCCATTCCTCCGAGCAACCCTGCAAGCGCGCCCGCTACGACAAACCAAACAAATTGCATATTTCCTCCTTAAAAAATCATCATTTTAACCCCTGCCGCCGCCATTACGAGAGAAAAAATCAAAGTTATCCATTTCGACGATAATTTTTTCAGCAGCAGCGCGCCGAAAATTCCGCCGACCACTACTCCCGCAGTAACGGGCAACGTCAAGCCCCAATCGAGGTTCCCGAAAGCGAGATAAAACAAACCGCTTGCGACCGATATGGGAAGTATTATCAAAATCGCCGTGGCATGCGCTTGTTTCGCCGGAAATTTAAGCAATTTATCGAGCATGGGAACCACCACCATTCCGCCGCCGCCTCCGAACAGACCGTTTATCAAACCCGTTACCATTCCGCAAAGCACGGAAGACAATTTAGCGTGTTTTTGAAAAAAACCCTGTTTTTTTTCCTTTTCCGCCGAACGGGCGGAGAATTTTTTTTCGTTCATAGCATATAGTTTCGGCATTTTTCGGGTTTTAAACATAAAAATTGCTTTTTTTTAAATTTATATAACTTATAAGGGTTGATTTTTATTTGAAAATCTTATATAATAGTCGAAGCGTGGTATTTTGCTTTTTATAGCGAAAACGACGGTAAAACAAAAAACGGATAAATCATTAACTTTCAAAGGTGAACTATGGCAACTAACAAGTTTAGCAACATTAAAAACAGAGTATTGCTTATTCTGCTATCGGTAGTTTTGGCGTGCGCTTCCGCGCTGTTCTTAACGGCTTGCGACGACGATGACGATTATACCGATAAAAGTTATTCTTACGAGTGGTCGGACGAGTCCGATATAGTAAACGGCTCTTTCGAATACGGAACGAACAACGTTTCGTTAGAAGAGTATCCTTATAACTCCGCGGATAGTTGGTCTCTTTCCAACGACGACGGCGCGACTTCTTCGCTTATCACGTCCGGTATAATAAGAACCAACGACGAAGCGTGGAAAGAATTGCTCGCCACTCTTTACGACGACGACGATTTTATCGACTATGCGGAAAAGAAATGGAATTTTTCGATAGACGAAATTAAAACCGCAAACTCCGCTTGGACGGAAGAGGAGATTAAAAATCACGTTATCGAAACTTATTTGACCGAAGCGAATTTCGCAAACCCCAAAACTCATACGGACGCAGAGGGCGACAAAGTTTATATGCTGAACAACTACCCCTCGCTATCCACGGTGGGCGGAATAGGCGTAGGCACTGCGCAAATACTCACTTCCTCTTCGAGCATTACTTTGGAAAAAGGCTCGTACGGCAAAATCACAGTTTGGGTAAAAACGCAAAACCTCGCTAATTTCGGCTTTTCAACCAAAGCCGGCGCGAATATAAGGCTCAGCAACACCCTATCTTCCACCAAACAAGCGGATTACAGAATTAACGGCATAAACACTCAAACGAGCGGAGTCGCGGTAGACGCGAACGGTTGGGCAAAATACGAATTGCTCGTTAAAGCAGACGATTTCGTTAACTGTTCGGTAATCGTGGAAGTAGGTTTGGGATACGGTAACGGGTCCGCCTCCAATGCAAAAGACTATTGCGAAGGCACCGTTTATTTCGACGATATAACCTTTGAAGAGATAGAAGAAAGCGAATACAACGCTTCCGTCGCTACGGAAACGATAGTTAAATACGAAACCGCGTCGGAAAACCCGATAGATATAAACGCGGGCACGACGACCGTTTTCCGTTATTCGATGAGCATTGACGATTCGATTAATGCTTATGCAAGCAATTACTATCAAGCGATAAGCGTTACCCCGTCCGGAACGGCTTTGCACGGAACGGGAAATTACGACAACGCTTATACTGCGGAAACTTATAAGGGATTGAGAGTCGATAAAATCGACGTTAACGGCGGGACGTTCTCGCTTAAATTCGGAACGGAAAACAGCCCCGTTTCCACCCTCGCCCCCGAAACTTATTCCAACGTGGTGTTCTATTTAAAAGCAGATTTAGGAGAGTTTGCGAAAAATCAAATTAACGTATACGTTTACGACGTTAACAAAAACCTCGCCGACAATTCCGTGAAGTTCAATAAATCGCCGAGAATAACCATCACTCCCGAATACGAAAACGACGAGTGGATTAAAGTTTCTTTCACCTTAAACAACAATTTCCCGGAAAAAGACGCAGACGGGAAATACGTTCAATACAAACACGGATATTTCTTCGAAATCGTGATAGGACCTTACGACGTCGATTCCGTAGTCGCAAACGAAGATTTTGCCAACGGTTCGGTTTACGTTACGGAAGTTAAAATAGCAGAAGGAAAAACCTATAACTATGAAAGAGAAAACTATGTAACGAGCTCGAACGCATACGGAACTTATTATACCGATTACACAGTTAAAGATGAAAAGCCCGGAAACAAAACGGCTTTCAACGACTATTATTTCTTGGTTTACGGAGAAAGCACTTCGACCGGTGCTCTTTATTCGGCTTATTCCGACGATTGGACGGAGGAAAGCGAGTCTTCCGATTTCGCGATGACCGTTTCCCCCAGCGCGACGGGCGCGCAACTTTCCGGAGCGGCTAACCCCGACGGATTTACCGGCGTTTCCTCCGATCACGGATATATAAATTCCGCCAGCACCAACTTCGTCGTTAACGACAGAGCGGGCAACGGCAACGAAAGCGGAGTCGCTGGAATAATCAATACGAAATACGTCGGCAGTTATGCGCTCGGCTCGGAAATTAAATCCAAGTTAAACCACAAAGGTTCGGACGACGCGCAAGTTCTTATGATAAAAAACAAGACCGCGGGCGCATACGGATTTATAGGAGAATCTCTCCCCCTCTCCGCAAGCGGAACCTTACAAATTTCCGTTAAAGTGAGAGTTACCGACGCAGCGGTAGCGTACGTTTATTTGGTAGACACTTCGGTCGCGACGAAAAACGTTATGTCCATAAACGTTCCCGTTAACACGGACGGAACGAATTACTTTGAAAGCGAAAACATTCAAAACAAAACGGGCGTTATGGCGATTAAGGTTACCTCCGCGATGATGCGCGAAGACGAAGACGGTTGGGTAACGCTAAACTTCTATATCGCGGCGGGAAACAAAGCGAAGAATTTCAGATTGGAACTTTGGAACGGCGCGAGAGACGGTAGCGAAAATTCGCAAGGTTACGTATTCTTCGACGAAGTTTATACTTCCGGAACGTTCACGGAAACTTCCGCGGATTATTTGACCGCTTGGACGGAAGGCGTGCTTTTGGAAGCGAGCATCTACGATAAAGGCGAAATTACCGAAATGCTTTTGCACAGACGCGAACTCGACGAAACGGAAATCGCATACAACAAAGATTCCGATCGTAAAAACGACGCCGTATCCTACCCCGCAAAATACGTTTGGGTAAAAACCCCCACCACCGTTTACGCTATTTTCAATTCGCTCGAATACGACGCGGTAGACCCTTACGAAGCGGAAACGGACGACGAAGACACGGGCAGCGGTTGCACGGCGGAAACAGACCCTGCTACGTTCTGGATGCAATTCTCGACCATCCTTTTGGCGGTAGCGTTAGTAGTCGCTCTCATCGCGTTGATAGTCAAAGGAATAATAAACAGAAAGAAAGCCAACGCTAACGACGCTAAATCGCACTACAACGTAACGAGCAAATATAAAACTTCTAAAAACAAGAAATCAGACAAACCTGTTAAAACGGAAAGCGAAGAGCAAGAACCCGAACAAGACGACGTATTCGATACCGAAGCGGAAACGGAAGAGATAGAAACCGCAGAGGAAGAAAATACCCAAACGGAAGAAGAAAAGCCCTCGCTTGACGAATACGTTTACGGCGACGTTCAGGACTTCGGCAGCGAAGAAGATAAAAACGAATAACGGTTAAAGAAAAAAACCTAAGCCCTTACCAAAAACGGTGAGGGCTTTTCGTATACCTTTTTGTTATTTTGCGCATATTATATTGCGTATGAAAACCATTGTTCTGACGGGCGGAGGTTCCGCCGGGCACGTAACGCCGCATTTGACGCTTTTGCCCTACCTTAAAAACGATTTCGATAAGATTTATTATATAGGCAGCGAAAACGGAATAGAACGAACCATAATAGAAAAAACGGATATTCCCTACTACGCCACTCCGTGTGCGAAACTTAACAGAAATTTTACGCTGAAAAATTTGAAAACTCCGTTTACCCTTTTAAAAGGCATAAGCGAAGCCAAAAAAATTTTAAAAAAACTCAAACCGGACGTGGTTTTTTCCAAAGGCGGATACGTTTCTTTACCCACCGTGATTGCCGCGTACAAACAAAAAATTCCCGTCGTTTCGCACGAGAGCGATTTAACGGCGGGATTGGCGAACAGAATTGCCTCTAAATACTCGAACAAGGTTTTAACGACTTTTCCCGAAACCGCAAAGTCTTTTAAAAACGGGTTATACGTAGGTTCGCCCGTAAAAACCGCTAAAAGAAACGCTAACGAGCAATCGGCGTTAAAAGAATTTTCTTTATCGGGCAAAAAACCCGTGCTTTTGGTTACGGGAGGAAGTTTAGGCGCAAAAGCCATAAACGAAGTCGTAAGAGCGGCTTTACCGACGCTAACGGAAAAGTTCGAGGTCTTGCATATATGCGGAAAAGGAAACGCCGATTTTTCGATTACCAACGAAAAATACGTGCAGACGGAATGGACGGATAAAATGGAAAAAGCCTTTCAAATTGCCGACGTTTGCGTTTCGAGAGCGGGCGCAAACACCGTTTTTGAGATTTTATCTTATAATCTGCCTTGCGTTTTAATTCCGTTGCCCAAAACCGCTTCTCGCGGCGACCAAATACTGAACGCCGAATATTTTTGCAAAAAAGGCGCGGTTTTACTTTTGAAACAGGAACTTTTAACACCTGCTTCGCTTACTTTTGCCGTTAATTCCGTTTACGCTAACCGCTTTAACGTGCAAAAGGTTTTATCTAACAACGAATTCGTCGATAAAAGCAGAGAAATTTCCAGAATTCTCGCAGACTTCGCGGGGAAATGATTTTTCCCTTAATAAAGCCACCTTTCTTAAACCGCTGAAATCCTTAAAAAATTCGTGAAGTTCGGTTTTTTCTTCAGTCGCTATCGCGGGTTTAAGTATTATTTGCGAATTTATTCTTCTCTTTTTATCCTTTTCGGATTTTCTTTCTTTTCTGAAAAAGGTTTTTATTATCTTTTCTATCATTTTTATCCCCCCTCTTTTCAATAACATTTTATCGCATATTTTTGACAAACCTATGTCATATTAAAATAATTTATTAAATTAACTTGACAAGGTTTTCACGCTTTAATACAATATGATTTAAGGAAGCGATATATTATGAAGTTTGAAATTATGACGGGGATTTTAATTGAACTTTTATGCAAAAAATGCGTTAAAGGGAAATATCTTGCCGAAAAATACGAAGTGTGCGAAAGAAGCATTTACAGGTATATAGAGGCTTTGGAAAGAGCGGGCGTGCCGATTTATACGGTCAGAGGAAAAAACGGCGGGTTTTCCATTGTGGATACATATAAACTCCCCGCGACTTTTATGACCGTTAAGGAATTCGAAAAAGTTATTTCCGCACTGTCCGCGATTTGCGACGGCGTTCCCAACAAAACGCTTATGAGCGCGCTGGAAAAACTTAAAGCGACCGTTAAAAAAGAATACAGCGGTTTCGATATTAAAAGCGAAAACCTTATTATCGACGGAGGACCTTGGGGCGACACCGTAGGATACAAAAACAAACTTAAACTTCTTCAAGAATGTGCAGACAACGATTTGGTTTTGAGAATTAAATATCGCGACAGAAACGGCGCCGCTTCGATTAGAGACATAGAACCGCACGTTATCGTGTTCAAGCAAGGTCTTTGGTATACCTACGCTTATTGCAGGCTCCGAAAAGAATTCAGATTTTTCAAGACGGGAAGAATAGAAGAAGCGACCGTATTAAAGGAAAAATTTAAAAGGACTTCTTTAACTGCCGAAGACTTGCCTTTCGATTCTTGGCACGAATCGGCAAACGCGGAAAAGGTGGTTTTGGAAATAGAACAATCAAAAGCCAGCGAAGCGGAAGAATGGCTGGGCGTGGAAAACGTTAAAAAAGAAAACGGGAAAATCATTGCGAGGGCTACCCTTTCTTTCGACGACGGTTTGGTAGCCAAAATCATGCAATTCGGCGGCGCGATAAAGGTTATCGAACCGCAAAGTTTAATAGATAAGCAAATTGCTTTCGCGAAAGCAATTCTCGATAACTATCGTTAAAAAACCCGTTGCTCGAATATGAGCAACGGGTTTTCCGTTTTTAGTTTTATTCGCGGTTTAGGCTGTTAAACCCGCGTTTATTGTTACAAAACCTTTCTTTCGACGAAAGAGCGCGCAAGACTTACCTCGTCTG
>CAYQLN010000002.1:0-17760 GCA_964418455.1 uncultured Christensenella sp. | reverse complement strand
TTCGACGAACGTGGTTACGGTAGAAGTTCCGCAAACCGCGCCTGCTACCGTTCCGATAGCGTCGCTCATCATAATTTTGTCGTAGTTGTGGGGTTTGTTGTTTTCGTCGGAAAGAATTCTGTTACCGCCGCAGCAACCGACGATAGTTCCCATAGTATCGAACATATCTATCATACAGAAAGTGATGATAAGCATTATAATAGTGAAGAGCGAACCTTCGGGGAACCCTTCGCTGAATACGGTTACGAACGAACCGAAAACGCTGTTTTCGCCTACGGAGAAATAGTTTCCGAAGTTTTCCCAGAACTTCCAAGTGATACCGTTAGACGTTCCGGTTATGATGCTAAGGTCGGTTACGCCGAGCGGAATACCCAAAACGGCTGCTCCCAAAATACCGATGATAACCGAACCTTTAACGTTCAATTTATCGAGAATAGCGATCAAGAACAAACCGAAAATACATACCGCCGCGCCCGCAACGTTGATATCGTATGCGGTGAAATCGATTAAATCGGAAACGGTATAAGGACTTCCTACGATGATACCCGCGTTTTGGAAACCGATATACGCGATGAACAAGCCGATACCTACGGAAATCGCGCTGCGAACGGAAACGGGCATACCGTCGAACACGAGTTCGCGGAAAGTTTTGCCTTTTATGCTAACGGTAGATAAAAGAACGAAAAGAATACCCGAGATGAGAACCATCATAAAGGTTTGACCGATCGTAAAATGGAAAAAGTATGTGTCGAACGCACCGACGCCGCCGCCGATAACCGCTCCGACCATAGAGTTAAGTCCCATACCCGAAGCCTGCGCCAAAGGCATTTTCGCGAGGAACGCCATTAAAAGCGTACCGATAATCGCGCCGAACGCAGTAGCGATGAAGAGCGAAGACCATCTCGAATCGGCAGTGCCCGCGTACAAAATCTGGTTGGGGTTAACGGTCAAGATATAGCACATTGCAAGGAACGTTACGATACCTGCAACGATTTCCGTCTTGACGCTGGTTTTCTTTTCCACAGGGTCGAAACCGAGTGCTTTGCCAAATTTAGACATAGAAACCTCCTAAACGCGCCTCTTGGCGCAAATATCATTTTTATTGTATCACGAAATTTGTTTTTTTCAAAATTTTTTTCAATAATTTTTCAATATTTTGTCGAATTTTTTCGTTTATTCGCGAAAAAACGATAATAATCAAAAGTTTTTGTCTCTCCCGTGCGCGACAATCCCAAAAAACGACCCCGAATTCTTCCCTTGAAACTATACTCTCTATCCCGAACATCCTCCCATTTTCCGCCGCGCTTTAACAAAAAAGCGCGGCGGAAAGAGGAAAAACTATATTTTCCGTTTTTTTATTTTTTTAATAAGAATATCGTAATAACGTTACGCGGCTTGCAAAATTTGTTTTTGCCACGCTGCCGCTTTTGTTGAAAAAGGGCGTTCAAAAGCCTGCAAACGCTTCGCTCCCCCGTTTTTCGGTTGTATTAAAAAAACCCGATTTCTCGGGTTGACGAAGAAATCGGGTATAGCGATATAAGGTTAAAAAAAAGATAGGGGTTCTTATATCGCAAAAAAACGTTTCGCGGCTTAAAATTTTTTTTTAGCCGCTATCGCTTTTTTTAATTTAAAAAACGCCAAACAACGTTTGTTGACTCGCGGCTAAAAATCCGCCGCAATCATTATTTTTTTCGCTTATACCATACGTCGTATCATATAACCGAAAAACTTTCGGTTAAAACCGCGTCGTTTTAAGAAGCATATTCGAAACGGCAATCGTGCTTATCTAACCGTTTTTTCGGCGCGATATATTAAAGCGTTTGATTTTTGCGCTTCAACTTCCGAAACCATCGGGAAACATAGGATTTATCGGCAAATCGCCGTTGTTTCCGCCGGAGCCGTTTTGGCTTCCGCCGTTCGAAGGCTGCTCGGTAGTCGTTCCGCCGCCGCCCTTATCGTCGTCGTTATCGTCGCCGCCGCAGGCGCAAACGGAAAAAGCGCAGATTAAAGCCAGCATTAAGATTAGTATTTTTTTCATCGTTTTCTCCTTTACGTTCGGGCTGCCGAAGAACTTTCGACGGCAATTTTTAAAACGCTTTAAAATCGTTAAAAATGCCGTTACTGTTCCGAAAAAATTCGGAACAGTAACGCGTTTTGTTTATGCTTAGCCTTTTATATGCCGAATTCCTTTTGAAGAAATGTCGTTAGGCGCTTATTTCCCGTTACAAAAGCAAGCCGTTCGAGCCTTGGGTATAATCTATGCCCGTAGGTTCGGGAGTGCCCGTGAACGAATAGTCGGTGCTATAAGCCCCGTCGCTCGCGCTCATAACGTCTTTATCGGTAAAGGTTAAAATTTCTATCTCGCAAGGTTCATAAATTTTCTTGTTCATATCTTTTACCTCCCGTTATGCCAAATAGGCTTTTACCGCTTCGCCGTATACGTAGAGCGATTTAATCAAATCTACGTCTACGCTGCTCGCTTCTTCGTGCGCGTATACGTTAGCCATATTCGCAAACACGTTGTATTGCAACGTTCTGCCGACTGCCGACCCGCCGTTCTTAACGGTGAACGTGAACACGGTCGATAAATCCTTGGGATGAATTCCCGAATAGGTCGCTATATAATAATCATACTGTCCGTCGCCCGAATTAACGGTCATATCGCCGAACGATATATCCTTATTAACTCCGCTTGCGGATATGTTAAGAACCGCGCCGCTGACGTCCGTACCTTTTTTAACGGCGATAGAGAACGCGAACCCTAATTGATTGGAATATACGATGCTTGCTTTGTCGATATAAATCTCCGTGCTTGCGGTGCCCGTGTAGGTTTGCTTCATAGCCGCCTTGACCGCGGTTTGACTGTATGCGCCCGCGCTCGCGCCGTTAAGGCTTGCGTTGACGAGCGAAGTAACGGTGTAGCCGTGATATTTAGCCGCATAGTTTTGCGCCGCCGCGCCGTAGTTGAGAAGCGCGATAATCAAGTTTTGAACCTTGGTGTCGGAAGAACTCGATTTCAAATCGGTTAAGTATTCGACGGGGGTAACCGAAGTTTTGCTCCAATAAAGTTGCAAATCGGTATTTGCTCCGCTCGCGTCTTTGGCAACGATTTTAGTTATCGAAAGCGCAACGCCCAAATTTCTGGGGTCTATCGCACCAAATTTAGCCGAATACGTTCCGTCCGAATTGAGCGTTGCGGTAACTTGTTTGTTAACCGAACCGAACGCAAAGTAAACGACGGGGTTGGTGTAGCCGAGTTTCAACTCGAACGTGAAGGTCATGGAAAGATCTTCGCCTATCGACATATTCACGCCGGAAGCGCCGCTGCCTACCGCTATCTCGTCGAACGCGACGCAGGGAACGCCGTTTTCCGTGTAGAGATTTACGGGATATTCGCTGTTATACTTAGTAACGTCGTCCGTTTGACCGAGCCAACCGGATTGAGTCGAGCCGTAAGCCATAACGTTATAGTTCGCGTATCTTATTTTAGTATAAGAAGAAGCGTTGGGGATTATAATTCTCGTTCCGTCAATGGTCGCGCCCGATACCACAACCCACGAAGAACCGTTATACGCTTCGAGGTTATATACCCGGTTCCCTTCGCTGAGTTTGAGTTTATAGTTAGAATCGGTTTCGCTCGCGCCGTAATCCACGACTACGTTCGTTCCCGAACGATATATCGCCTTGGGATATGCGGCGATGCCCGCAGCGGTCTTGTCGCCATAGACGTATCTTAAAGCGATGTTTGCCGCGTCTTTGGAAATGCCGTATTTGTCTATCGGGTGAATCGTGTTGCTAACGTCGGTGGGATCGCCGCCGAGCGCATAGGAATAAGGAAGACCGGAAGCCACGCCGGCAACCGTGTAGAGGTTGGTTACTTTGTCTTGAAGTTTCCAAGCCGCTTCCCAAATGTGTATGGCTTTAGTCGACGCTTTGTCTTGAACGATTTGTTGAACCACTATCGGCATATCCGAACCGAAATCCTGCCTCATTTGTTTGCAAAGCGCAACCATTTTGGTTTGCCAGCTGTTGCAATATTCAACCGCCTGACCTCCGCCCTGATTGCTTTCGTTCCAGCCGCGGTCCGCACAACCTTGATACCAAAGAAGTCCGCTTATCGTTACGTCCTTTATCGGATAAATCATACCGTTATATAATTGCGAAACGGGTTTTGCGGTTCCGTGTTTAAGTTCGCCGCTCAAATTTTCGCCGGAAACTATGCTCGGCGACAACCATTCTTCTACCGAAGAACCGCCTACCGCGGAAACTATTATTCCTACGGGTTGATTTATTTGCTGTTGCAACTTAAAGGCAAAGCCCAAAGCGTATGCGGAATAGCCCATCCACTGTTGCAAAGTTCCGCTTTGCGCCCAACTACCGTTAGTATACGTATAGGGCACGCCTTTTTTATCTACGCCGCTTGCTTGAGCGTTGTATCCGACCTGATACAGATTAACGTTGCTATATACGTTTGTTCCGTAAGTCAAATAGTCGCCGAGTCCCGCGGCGGTAATCTCTTCGTCCGTCATCGTCCAAGGCGTTTTCCCTTCGGGAATTTTACTTCTGTCTTGTAAAAGCATAGACAGAGTATACGCCATATTGGATTGACCGGAACACAACCATACCTGACCCACCCTAACGTTAGTAAGAGTTTTTGTATCCGTTCCGTCGGTAACGACGACCGTCTTATTGTCGAAAGAGGGGTTCATCGCGTCGAGAACGACTTTCCAATCGCCGTTAGAATCTACCGTTCCCGTTTTTGTTTGAAGAACCGTTCCGCTCGAATTTTTAACCGTTACGGTAATCGTTTTTCCCACTCCGCCGAAACCTGTGATATTAACATTTTTATTGGCTTGCAAAATCATTCTGTCGCCGTAAGCCTGGCCGAGTTCAAAAACGTCGCTTCTGAAATGCGCGTTGACGACCATAACCGCGTTTGTGTGCCAATTATTTCTCGTCGAGCCGTCTAACGCGGCGCCCAATGCGTTACATTTATATATAAATACTATTCTGTCTCCCGCGCTGACGGTCACGTCGCTACTCGGAACAAGCCAAGCAAATTCTTTGGTGAACGTGTTTTCCTTTATTTCCGTAGCCGCGCCGGAAGCGGTAACTTTGTACATTCCCACCGTATAGGAGTCTCCGTCTACCCAGCCGTAAGCGTTGTGGTTCCAACCTTCAAGCATATCGATCTTTTTAACTTGGTTTTGCTTGGAAGCAAGCACCGCCTTGTTACTATCCGCCTTGGAAACAAGCCCCGTGAAAGAAACAACGCCGTCGCTTTCCGCAGTCCATTCGAAAGCGGTGCCGAAGCCGATATTGTTATAATAATTGGTTAATACTTGATACCCCCACATTATATAGTGAGAGTCGTATCCGAAACGACCGTTGTCGCCCGAAACGGAAGTATCTTTATTTAATTCCGTGAAATCATAAGTAGCGACGGTCGGAACGCTCGAACGACCGAACCTCCAATATCCGCTGGTTTCGCCCGAGTTCCTCGTATTTTGCGCCGTTACGTGGCTCGCGTTGGAGCCGTTCAAAGTGGTCGCCGCATATTCGGGATATGCCGAATACGCGTCGTTTTCCATAGCGGTGAACTCCGAAGAAACGAGCGCGATGCAGTTGGTAAACCATTCGCTTTCCACATTACCGTAGTTGGTACATTTATAGCATATATAAATTGCGTCGCCCGCGCCGACCGCTATTTGGTCTTTGCTTGGGTTAATATCGTATCTCCAAGCCTCGGAAAAAGTTTTTTGGTCTATACACGCAATGCTTCCGCCCTTGGTTTGCCTCCAAATGCTAACCACGAACGTTCCGCCGTTCCATTTGAACTGATCCGCACCCCAGTTAAAATTCATCCAAGGAAACGTGACGCCCGTCGTATCAACGGGACCCGCCTTTGCCAGCATTCCCGAAAGTTTAACGTATCCGTCTGCTTCCGCCTCGTATTTAAACATAGATTGCGTAGAAACCGAGGTATATAATCTCGTCGACAAATCGTAGCCGTTAAGGAATTGATGCGCGTTGTCGTTATTAAGCCAAAAAGTCGTATTGCCCGCGTCGTCCGTTCCGGTAACCTTATAAGCAGAAACTTGCGACCAAGTAAGCGATTCTTCGCTTACGTCGCCGTAACCGAAATACCATTTGCCGCCGTTATCGGGCTCGCCTGCGACCCTTTGTCCTTGTCCGCTCGCCCAATGGTTAACGTTGTAATCGAAAACGACGTTCGTTCCGTATCGGATAGTGTCCGTATAAGCGGAAACACTATCGGTATTTTTCATAAAACCGAACGCGAACGCTAACGCAATCGAAACGACCAACAAAACGGCAAGAACAAGTATGCTCCTTTTTTTTGTTTGGTAGTTCATGAAATAAACTCCTTTTCCAAAAATTTTTTTTGAAACGGCTCGCCCGCCCTCGGCGCAAAAAGCAATAAACTCTTTTCCGCGATACCCCCGCGCCTCCCGAAAGAAAAACTTTTCTTTCGGCAAAAGGGCATAGTGACACCATTCCATTTATTCATTATTATTATAATACCGCGCATTTTGCCTGTCAATACCGATTTTTAAAAAATTTTCAAAAAAAGTTAATTTTTAACGATTTTTGTTTTTCGATTTTCTGCTTTCTGTTTTTTTGTTTTTTTTCTTTCCGCTCCCCACGCTTTCGTTTTTTCCGCTTTCGCGCTTTCTGCTTTCTGTTTTTTGTTTTCCGTTCCCCGCGCAGCTGCGCGGGGAGAGAGATATTTTTTTATTTACTACCTCTTCCGCCCACGCACCGCACCTTTTCCCCATAAACACACTTCCACTTTTTGTGTCGTTTTATATCATTATTTAAAGTTAATAAATACTTTAATACTTCACCCCACCCGCGAGCATTTGCTCGCGGGTGGGGAAATTTTTTCTTTATTCTCTTTTCCAACAAACACCGCGCACTCTTGTTTCCCTATTTCACGCCCGCCATTCCTCTCTCCCCGCGCAGTCGCGCGGGGAGAGAGGAATTTTTTATTTACTACCTCTTTCGCCCACACGCCGCACTTTTACCATGTCAACACCCTCTCGCTTTTCGTGTCGTTTTATATCATTATTTAAAGTTAATAAATGCTTTTATGCTTCACCTCTCCGAGCGTTGCTCGGAGAGGTGAAGAGAATATTTTCTCTCTGTCTTTACTTCTATCCTTGACCGAGCGACGCTCTGTCAAGGATAGAAAATATTTTTTTGTTTTTCATTCGTAACTGTTTCCATTTCTCAATTTTTGTTTCTTTTCTTTATCATCTGTTCCCTTTCTTCATCTCTCTCCCGAACAAAATTGTTCGGGAGAGAGAGAATATTTTTTTCTTTTTTCTCTCCTCTTAACACACCGCTCCCGCTTTTACGCTTCACTCTTTCCACTTTTCGTTTTTCGTTTTTTTCCTTATTCTCAATTCAATTCTATTCTCCCTTCCCCGCGCGGATGCGCGGGGAAGGAATTTATTTTTTTCTAACTCTTCCTCTACCTACTATTCCCGCGAGCAGTTGCTCGCGGGAATAGAACTATATCTTTATTGTTTATTTCAATTACTTTCGTTAATTATCTCATCCTTTCACACTTCACCCGTTCAAGCATTGCTCGAACGAGTGAAGATTATTATTTTTTCTTTTTTTATTTATTTTCTTTTTCCCCGTTTCTTTGATTTTTGCTTTCTTTTCTTTTTTGTCTCTTCTCTTCCTCTCCTCTCCCTGTGCGACTGCGCGGGGAGAGTGAGAATTGTTTTTTATTTTCCTTTTCCCTACAAACACCCTCTCGCTTTTTACGTCGTTTTATATCATTATTTAAAGTTAATAAAGGCTTTAACGCTTCGCCCCTCCGAGCAACGCTCTGAGGGGCGAAGATTATTATTTTTCTTTTTTTTCCTCTTCCACCTCTCCCGTCCGAGAAAAGCTCGGACGGGAGAGGATTATTATTTTTATTCTTCAACCTGCCTCTCTCTCGACCAATAATGGTCGAGAGAGAGGATATTTTTTCTTTATTCTCAATTCAGTTCTACTCTCCCTCTTTCCACTCCCGCGAGCGGTTGCTCTCGGGAGTGGAAATTCTTTTGTTCTTCTTTTTTTATTCTCCCCGATCGCTCAAAACTTCTCGCTCGAAGCGGATTGGTTTTTATTTTTTTATTTCGTTTTCGAAAATAGTAAAAGAGGAATAACGAGATAGTTTTTTCAATCGCGATAAAACTCAACGCTTGTTCGCGGCTTCCGCGCGCAGAATACGCGCGGTAATTGCACAAGCAATGCAAAAAGCATTTTTGCAAGCCGCGAATATTTTTCGCTCGTTCTGCTTTTTCGGCGGCGAGCCGATCGCATTCGCCGATACCACAAAGTAAGAAGGTGCGCGCCGTTCGTTTGAACGGCGCGCACCTTCTTCTATTTTTTTATTTGTTTTCTATTTTTTATTTTTCGGTTCGTTTTTATTTTGTTCCAAGCCCAACTCGGCAAGCATTGACATTGCGCAAGCGACTTGGTTTTTATTCACCGAAGCGTTTATGCGGATTTCCTTTAAGCCGCGCTTTGCCCCGCCCTTGAATATCAATTTGCACCACCTGCGTATTTCATAAAAAGGTAGCAACGCCTTTTTTCCCTTTAACGAGGGGTAATGATAAACAAGGTCCTCATACGGCAACCAAATTCTACCGAAAATATTTTTTAACTTGCCGCCTTTTTTGCCTTGACCGACAGAGGCTTTGTTTTCTATCGTGCCGTATACTCCGCCGCTGATTACGTATTCTTCTAACAGCGAACAAACGGCGTCTTTATCGCTTTCCGCGCAGCCGAACCACTCTTCCGCCAAAACGGAACATTTTTCGGCAAAAATTTTCAGCCCGCCGAGTTCCAAAAGGTTTGCGAAGTTTTCCGAACGACGATCGAATTTTTTATTCAATATATATAAGTCCACGAACGGCTTGATTCCGCAACCGCCCAGCACCACATGCTTTGCCATGTGCGCCACGTGATAGAAATAAAACGCTTCGTCTTTCAGTCTGAACTCGTAGCCGCCGCTCGAAGGTTCTGCGAGAATCGCGTAGTCCCAAATATTATCGAGAATACGGTTCGCCCGTTCCAAAACAAAATCTTCTATAAGCGTATAGTGCAATTCTATATGCGCTCCGCTCGGAGAACAAAGCGTTACGTCGTGGCTGCTTTTTTCGCCGTTTTGCGACCAGCCGAGCGCGGCGCAAAGAGCCGAACTTGCAGCGGCTAAGTCACACTCGCGAACAAGAACGTCTATGTCGCAACTCGTTCTCATCCACGGTTCGGGGTAGTATTGCCTGATAATCGAGCCTTTGAGCGGAACGAACGAAACGCGAGAGGCGTTGAGAACGGCGGACAAACTTTTCAGTTCTTCCGTCAGTAGTTCCGCGCGGTATACCGCCTTAAAAGGTTCGTTCGCCTCGGAAAGATTTTGGCTGTTTAACCCGTTCTTTTTCGCGGCGAACACCGCCAAGTGCAAAAGGTCGTGCGCGGTTGCGAGCCGAAACGCTTCCGCAAGCGTTTTTTCGCCAACCAAACGCTTTTCGCCTTCGGTTAACGGCTCGCCCGTAACAGCCGAGCGAACCAACGCAAACAATAATTTTTTTATATCGCGCATATCGCGTTGCATTTTTTCGCACCCCCGTTACGTTTCCCGTCGCGCTCGCGTTTTCCTCTCGCGCTCGCGGCGTGGGGTTAAAACGACTTTTATCGCGCGTTTGTTCGCGACTTATAAAACTAAAACCAAACTGTTTTTATTATTCCGTTTTCGCCTCGTCCCCGTTCGGCTTTTCTTTTTTAGAGGCAAACAATTTGTTTTTTACCGAATTGAAAATTTCCTTACGAAATTCGCTTTTTATGGAAAAAATCGCTATTCCGACGCAAGAAACCAAAACAGCCACAATGCCTTTTACTAAAATATTGAGAATCAAACTCGAAAAATTTATGAAGTAGCAAACCGCAAAAGTAGCGCCGACTATAACGACGAATTTCAAAATGTCCCACAAAACCTGCAAAACGTATTTATTCCACTTCGCGCCGAACGCCGCTTTGTTTATTTTTAACCCTTTATAAATCAACGTGCACGCCACGTTCGGCAAAAGCAATCCGATAAATATTCCGTTCATACCGAACAACACTCCGCCCACGTATCCGAGGGCAACTGCCGTTACGGCTTGAACGACCATAACAACCGCGTCTAATTTATGCAAGCCCAAAGCATTTTGAACCGACACAACGGGAATAGTCATCAAATAAACAAACAAACTCAGCATCAAAATCATCACGCTGCTCATTTCCAAAACAAACGAACTGCCAAATGCCAATGCTATAAAATCCTGCACGCAAGCGATAAAACCGCTGCAACATATTATCGCAAGCACAATCATTATGTAATTAGATTTCTTATAAATTCGATACATCCTATCCGTATCGCCACTGACGGAAAGATTGCCGAAACTCGTGGTAAACGCACCGCCCAACTGACTAAACATAAGGTGCACCGTGCTTATTATCAACTGATAATTTCCGTAATACCCTACAATAGCGACACTTCCCAACAGAATACTTATCAAAACGCTGTTCGCGGAGTTTTGAACTGTCGACGATATTTGATTTACGAGCAAAGGCTTAATGGTCCCGAACACCTCTTTTTTCTTGTCTTTTTCAAGTTCTACGCCCCGCAATCTTCTGAAAGACGGGTGCTTTTTATTTACGTAAATAATGCATATAACGTTTCCGAACACTTTTTCCGCGACCAAGAAAAAGAGAAAGAACAAATACTCGCCCGAAAATATCGCAACGCAAACGGCAACGCCCCTAAACAGAACTTCGCTAACCGTGGTAACGAGCATGCTTACCCTGTTTTTTTGTTCCGCGAAAAGCACGCTCCTCTTCGTATACGTTAAATAATTAAAAAAGAAAGACAACGAAAAAACGAAAAAATACAGCCTCACGGAGGACATGGGAACGGTTGTGGTGACTATTTTATCTAAAACAAAAAAGTCTATCGCAACACCCAAAGCCAAAAAAATCAACGCCATCCACAGATATATTTTCTGATAAAAAGACAGTAGTTTTTTTGCCGCTTCCTCGTCCTTTTTCTCGATCGGCGCATATAAATGGATAACTATCGCCGTGCTCAAGCCCGACTCCATTACAGCCAAAACGTTTATGGTGTTTTGGAACAAATTATGAAGCCCGTTTATTTCTTCGCCTAAAAACCGAACTATTACTATTCTGACCGCAAAATTAATAACCACCGTAATTAATGCGGCGGCTATTCCTGTGATACTGTTCAAAATGGAATTGAAAGTTCTCGATTTTTCTCTCATATACATCCTTTTTTAAAACTTACGTTTTTTCTTGCACGTTAACAAAACGAATACTTCTATCAACAAAACGCAATAAGTTAACGCTTTCCACACATAATACGAATCTCTTCTGGCAAGCGTCGACCACGCAAACAACAAAATGCAAGAAACGTATTTATAAAACACTTCGTCTTCTTCGTATTTTTGATATTTATTTAAGAAATATAAAACAACCAAACATATAAGAAAAACGGAAATTAACCCGTACCAACCGAAATTCATATAACTTTCCGCATTGAGCGAAAACCCTAAGCCGAAGTCAAACGGCAAATATTGCGTTTGCCAAACGTTTTCAAAAACGTGCGCTCTTTCCGTTATCGCAGAAATCGTTCCCGTAAAGTCCAAAGAAGAAGGTATTATTCCTCCCACAACGGAATACGCATAACCTTTCCCGTAAAAGAACGATTCGCTTGTCGGAACTATTTTCATAACCGCCAAAAGCGGAACGCAACTGAACCCCAATTCCTTGAAAACGCTTAAAAAGATATTCGCTACGCCAGACAAAGAAAAAGAACCGTTGGACCGGAATATGCTTATAAACCAAATAAACACTATTAACGCAACGCATCCGATTGCGCCTACGATCACCCACTTTTTCCTTTTTTTGACGTCTTCTTCCTTTATATAAAAGGCAAACATCAAAACCAAAAGCCCTGCGATACCCGTGGTTCTATCTCCGTAAAAAGCAGTCATTGCGTAAAAAATTGCCAACATAGCGACGCAAATTCTTCGTCTTTTCGGATCGGAACAATAAAACAAATATGCAATTGCAAACGGAGAAAGCATATATTCCAAAAAAGATATCGCGCTAGGTATTTTTGCCTCCAATTCTCTTAACGTCGAATATCTTCCGTCGCCGAGGGATACGACAAACTTCCAAACGTTTATAGGAAGAACCACACACGCAAGAACGATGGTCACACAACCCAAAACAATCTCCGTTTCTTTTTTGTCTCTCGTTTCGAGCAACGACGTCATTCTTTTTTTCTCGACGGGGGCAAAACAACAAAGTATTCCCGCATACCCCGCAAGCAAATTGCTTATCGAGGAAAATACCGCACCGGGAAGCAAAGTTGAACTGAAATAGTTTAAATAAACGTCGTTTTTATCTATGTTCAAAGCCCATAGTAATAGACGGCCGTTTTGGAACACATAAAAAAACAAAAGAAAAATTATCGCCGTGGTTATGCGTTTTCGCGACAAGAAGAAAATGTTTATAAGTTGAAAAACAAACGCAACGAAAGACACCACGACGCAAACCTTTACCGCCGCAGCAGCCTCTTCTCCCGCATTTTTTAAACTCAACATCCAAACCGTTAATCCCGCAACTGCTATTAACCAAACAATTAAGGACGTTCTTTTCTTGACCGCAAAATTCATCTTTTTTCCTAAACTTTTTTATTCGTATAAAAAATCTTTTAACTCTCTTTCTATAATCTCTATATTCGCTTTATCTTCTTTGTGTTCTTCGTATAATTTCGTGTTTTTTATGGACACTTTCGGATCAAAAAACTTGAAAGGCGCGGAATGCAAATCTTCTTTTAGCCCCGCAAAATCCACAATTTTCGCTTTTGTTTCCTCGTAGCGATATATTAAATCTTCAAATCTTATAAAACAAACGTTGTCGTTTTTTATTTCTTCCGCCTGCCCTCTTCTGCAATATTTAAACCACTCTACGAATTTTTCGGGCGAAAGAGGAACAACGCCGCTCTTCCAAATATATTTTTCGCAAAGAAAAACGTCTCTCGGATCGCGATCGACCAAAAAAATTTTTATGTCGTCAAAATACGGCAAAAAATCTTTAATGTTAGAAGAAGGAACAAGTTGATCTACCATTAAGAAATTGTCTTTATCGGTTAAAACTTTTTCGAAAACGTTATTTACGTATTTTTTTGTTTCTTGAATGAAACGCTCCTTGTCTACGTCGCAAATTAGCGTTTCTATGTTTTTGGTAAAAAGGTCTTTATGAAAAAGTTTAAAACACAATCTCGACAAACCGTAGTAAAGTTTTCCCCTCTCTAACAAATCGTATTGCCAATACGCTTTGTGTCTTTGCGTAACTAAACTTTCTATATACTTTTCCGTTTCTTCTTTAAAAGTCTTTCCTAAATAATATTCGTATCTTTTAAAAAATTTATTTCCCCTTAAAAAATCGGTATACTTAATAAATTTTTTCATTCCGAACCCGGAATTATGCCTGTTTCGATTATCGACCAAATAATATTGCAAGTCTCTTACACCGTACGGGTCGTGCAAAAACCGAAACTCGAAATTCGTTAAGTTGTCGACGTTGCCGTATTCGGCAAGCAAGTCGGTAACCGCGGAAGAACCGGACCCGTAGTAACTTGCGCACGTTAAAAATTTTACCATTTTTTATCCTCTTCCGTTATATATTTTCATCAAAAAATAAAGTTTATGTTTGAGCGCTTGTTTTGCAAGCCACCCCTTAGAAAAAACCTTAAATTTGCACTTTTTTATCGCGATTTTATAATACTCGTCTTTCAGCGCGGTTTTTACGCGCGCCTTCGCCGCTTTATATCCGTCTTTTCCGTTGAACTGAGAAACCGCCGCGTTAAACAAATCGTGAACCGTTCTTCTGTATACCTGTTCTTGAAAATCGAACAAAGAAAGGTCGATGTTTTTTTCAAAATGCTTGGCAATAAGTTTAGGAGCGTTAATATCGAATACACTTTTATTTTTCGTCATAGAAGAATCGTTTTGACGATAGTAATATAATCGCTCATTGCTTACATATACGCTCTCGGCATTAAAAATACAAACCTTTGTACAACAATGATCTTCGCCGATTTTTATTCTTGAATCAACCTTAAGTTGAGAATTAACGTATATATTCCTCTTATACACTTTCCCCCAAATATTCGGAGAAAAATATTTTCCTTTTATATCTTCTATTAAATAAGACATAAAATTTTCTTCTATACCTTTCTTGTCATAATACCCTTCTCTTTCCATCATTAAACGATCTTTCACCTCTCCATTATCATAAGCATAATTGTATCCGCCTACTATAATATCAGGAGAAAAACATTCAATTATTTTCGAAAACTCCTCTAAAAAATTAATCATGAAATAGTCGTCGCCGTCAAGACAAGCAACATACTCGCCTTGCGCGGTTTTTGCACCGACTTTACGTGCGGAAACCAATCCGCCATTTTCTTTATGTATAACTACCACCCTTTCGTCTTTCAAAGCATATTCGTCGCAAATTCGAGGGCAATTATCGGGCGAACCGTCGTCAACCAAGATTAGTTCGAAATCTTTATACGTTTGATTTAAAACGCTTTCTATGCATTGTCTTATGTATTTTTCAACTTTATAAACGGGAACTATTACGGAAAATTTCACTTTTACTACAACGCCTCGAAAAAATTAATTATTTTGCCAATTCTATCGTTATAAAGCAGTTCTTTGTTGTCGCCGATATGGCTTCTGTATCCCTCTATCAACGCCTCGTTTTTATATACTTTAAGCATTGTCTGTCCCAACTCTTCGTCGCTATAAACAACCTCTCCGCAACCATAATTTTTTATCAACTCTTCGCTTCCGCCAACAAAAGTCGATATGCAAGGAACTTTTAGCATTAACGCCTCGACGCAGACGGTGCTGAACCCCTCGTTATACGAGGAACATATAAAAATATCGAACTGTTTGATAAAGTTATAGGGATTATCTTGTCCGCCGAGTAACTTTACTCGACCTTCCATCGCCAATTCCGCAACGGCGTTTTCTAAATTTTTTCTTTCAGGGCCGTCGCCGACGATCCACAATTCTGAATCGGGCACCTCTTTTGCGATTTTTGAAAAAACCCTAATCAACCTTTCATAGCCCTTTTCGGGTGAAAGTCTTCCCACCGCGCCGTATACAAACTTTTGCGGTTCTTTAACAACCGCACAGGGTCTTTCCGATTTTTCTATTATCAAATCCTCTTTGATCGGGTTATACAAATAACCTATTCTTTCGGGGAACTTAAAAACTTTTTTATATTTATTCACCGAATCTTTGGCACACGCTATCACGTGCGAGTACTTTTCGTGCTCTTTAAGGTGCCCCTCGCCGTATCCGTGAATCCAAGCAACCTTGTTCGGATTAGGGCTCGCGCTCAAAATTTTCGTAGGCAGACCGAACTGAAAAGCGATTTCCACGTCGTATTTGTCTTTAACGAGTTTTTTATAAAGCAATTTGTTCGGAATTAAATCTATTAATCGACTGAATCCGCGGAAATAACGATTAAAGGATTTTATGACGCGAACTCTCGGATCGATTTCTTTTTTAACAAAATCTTCTTCGCAAAGAAACAAACAAACGATATCCACTTGATAATCGCGTTTAACAAGTTCGTTAACGTACCCCTTTAACGCAGTAGCAACTCCGTTAGAATATTGAAGATGATTGATTATAAAAAGTAGTTTTTTCATTGATTAACGCCTATCGCAAAAATCGTTTGTTCGGTAAGTTTCTTTTGGTCAAAGTTTTCCTCGGCTAATTTTCGAGCATTATTTCCCATTTCAACGACTTTTTCGGGATTTTCTATAAACCAAATCGCCTTTTCCGTCAGTTTTTCAACATCGAAACAGGGAACGAAAAAACCGTTTTCACCTTCTATGACCGTTTCTTTACAGCCGTTGGTTTCCGTCAACAGCACAGCCCTGCCTACCGATTCCGCCTCCATAACGGCAACGGGAAAACCTTCTCTATAGGAAGGCAAAACAAAAACGGAACAATCCTCGTAATAAGGACGAACATCCTTTTGAAGACCAATGTAATTAACGCTACCGTCTTCTATGTATTCTTGAATGTCCGATATCTTTGCGCTTCCTTCCCCCCCGACGTAGTTAAATATCGCTTCGGGGTGTTTTTTCTTAACTCTTCTTGCACATTCGCAGTATTCAAAAACACCTTTCGTTTTCAACATTCTTGCTACCATTAAAAACGTATTAAAATTCTTTATCGGCTTATAAGAAAACTTTTCCAAGTCCACGCCTATGCCGTGGATAATCTCGCACTTTTCTTCCGTAACAAGTTTTCTTTGAATAAATTCCGCTTTGTCGTCGTTATTCAAAAAGAACACCTTTTTCGCCATACGAAACGATTTTCGATATAATTTACAAACAACCGCACGAATAAGTTTCCACTTAAACCCGTTGTTTATAAACACGTCTCCGCCGCCTTCCATAAAACAATAAACGTCTTTCACTCCTGCTTTTTTTGCGGCAAAAACGCCAAAAGTGTTGGGCTTTAACGAGAAAGTAACTACCGTATCGGGCGCTATCTTTTTTATTATTTTATAAAATCGACTCTTCAAAGACAACAATCTAAACGGATTAACGCTTCTGTTTGTAGAACCTACCACGTTATAAAACTCTATTCCGTTTTGCTCCGCTACCGATTTATACTCGTCGTCAAAAGTCAAAAGAGCAACTTTATGCCCCTCCTTTTGTAACGCCTCAATAAGATTTTTTCTAAAACCCACCACATGCTGAGAAACAGGCGTAATCAATAAAACTTTTTTCACTTAGAAACCTCTTCCGTTTTTAAATCGGCTCCACACTCCGCCTCCGTTTCAGAAGGTTGCTCGAGTGCACCTGAAATTATATTTTGTTCTTCTTCCTCTTCTTTTTTTTGCTCTTGCAAGATTGTTTCCGCTTCGTGTTTCTTTAATTCTCCCGTTCCGCCTTCGACAACGCCATCGGATTTCAAAACGGATTTTATTGTTCCGAAAAAGCATTTAAAGTCCATTGCAAGACCCTTGAATTTTCCGTGCTTCAACGCAGCCGCGTAGTCCCCGTCGAGTTTTGCCTTTTCTACGATTTCCAACTCGTCGCGACCGTTAATTTGCGCCCAGCCCGTTATTCCGGGTTTAACGTCGTTTGCTCCGTATTTTTCTCTTTCTTCTATTAAGTCTGTTTGCGACCACAACGCGGGACGAGGACCGACGATAGACAGTTTAGAAGCAAAAACCTGATAAATTTGAGGCAGTTCGTCTAAACTTGTTTTTCTGATAAATTTTCCGACTTTAGTTATGTATTGCTCGGGATTTTCCAACAAATGCGTGGGAGTGTCGTGCGGAGTAGACATTTTCATACTACGGAACTTCCAAATATAAAAATACGTTATCTCTCCGTTTTTCTTTTTGCCAACTCTTTTTTGCTTAAACAAAACCGGACCGGGATCGTCTATTTTTATGACAATCGCTATAATCAACATAGGGATCGCCAACACTATTATCGCCAATAACGATAAAACAAAATCTATCAACCTTTTAAAAAAATATCTATACATAAACCTAATCGACACCCCCAAAAAATCTAAAGAATTTTACTATGTCCCTCTCAAACAAACTTTACAAAAAAACGGTCTTCCT
>CAYQLN010000001.1:19388-20520 GCA_964418455.1 uncultured Christensenella sp. | reverse complement strand
ACAAGAAATCTCTCACCTACACCTCGCGGTTAAATTACTCAATAAATACGAGAAAAAAGATTTTATAGAAGTAATCGGCGACGGAGCATTCCCGGAACCGATTAAACTTCACGAAAATATCGATTACGTCAGAAAAGTTATTGCAAAAACCGTTAACGACACCGGCAATCGCGAAGGTTATATAGACGTGAATCGTTTACCTGACGAAGCGGATTTTTTCAAATATCAAAAAAAGGTTTTTCATAAACCCGAAACGGAATCCGCTCATTTAACCGTTAATGATTGTATAACTAAACTCGGCAAAGATTATAGATTCGAAACAAAAGAACACCCGATAAAATCTATGCGCGACAGAACTTGCGACGACTTTAATACGGGAAGAATTAAACAATAATAATTTATATCGATAAAAACCCTTCGTCGGATAATTTTTCCGAAAAAGGGTTTTTTATATGTAAATGCGTAAGTAAAACCTTAAAAAGATTTTAATAATAATTAATCGTTTTCCGTCCAAATATCAGGAACGCAATCGGACGGCATATTAAATTCGCCTCTCGGAGAAAGCGAAACGTTGCCCGTTTTAATTCCTTCCGGCGAGCAAGAACGCTTGAATTGTTGCGTTATAAACCTACTAAAAAACTTATTAAGCCATTTAGATATGGTTTCAATATCATACTCGTCTTTAAAAACCTTAAACGCAATTGCTTTCAATTTTTTAGGGCTTGCCCCGCGTGATATAAAATGATATAAAAAGAAATCGTGTAGTTCGTACGGTCCGACGATATCTTCCGTTTTTTGAGTAATCTCGCCTTTATCCGGCGGGAGGAGTTCGGGAGAAACGGGCGTTCCCAAAATATCCAATAAAACAGCCCTTAACTTGCCTCTATGACATTCCGCATAATTTTTTACGACTTCCCTGATAAGCGTTTTCGGGATAGCGGAATTTACCGCAAACATACTCATATGATCTCCGTTATAAGTAGACCATCCGAGAGCGATTTCCGACAAATCGCCCGTTCCGACAACTAAACCTCCGCAAGAATTTGCAATATCCATCAAAACCTGGGTGCGCTCCCTTGCTTGCGCGTTTTCAAAAGTAACGTCAAAAGAACCGTTGTGTTTTATATCTTTT
>CAYQLN010000001.1:2848-19378 GCA_964418455.1 uncultured Christensenella sp. | reverse complement strand
ACGTGATATATCGATTTTTTTAAGTGTTACTCCGAGCGTTTTAGCAAGATTAATAGAATTTTCAAGCGTTCTCGAAGTTGTTCCAAAACACGGCATCGTTACCGCAATTACATTTTTCACAGGTAAATTCAAGTCGGCAAGCGCTTTATGACAAACCAAAAGCGCAAGCGTGGAATCAAGCCCTCCGGACAAACCTATTACCAAAGTTTTTGACCGAGAACGCAAAAACCTGTTTTGTAACGATTTGCTTTGAATTTCTAAAATATCGTTCGCTCTAACTTTTCTGCTTTCTTTATCTTTCGGCACAAAAGGAAATTTTTTGTATTCTCTATTAAAATCCTCTTTTTCGGTATTTGCGCAAAAGGTTATTTCAATACAATTTTCGCAAGAAGTTTGCTTGCTTTTGCTTTTTTCGAAGGAAATATATTCCGCATCGATTTCATTTACGGCAAACTCGTTTTTAAACGGCACAGTATTTGCAATTTTTTTACCGTTTTCATAAATATAACTTCTACCTGAAAAAACAACGTCGCTCCCGCTTTCGCCGATTCCTGCATTGGCAAATAAAATAGCGGAATTAAAAGAGGTAGAAACAGAACTTAGCATCTTTTCAATAAATTCTTTCTTACCTATCCATTCCGGCTGACTCGCAGGCATTATTAAAATATTCGTAGGAAGAATTTCTTTTTCGCCGACAAAGCATACGGACGCCGTGAAAAACATATTCGTTTTTTCTCTAAAATAAATTTTATTTCCAAACTGTATTTTTTCCCCGAACAGTTCTATTTCTATATTATCCTTTTCCCAAGCAGAAAAATATTTACTCTCTAAACAACCATTTAAATCGCTCAAAGAGTTTTTCGGAATTACAGCAAGAATTTTTCCGTTATTTATTGCTGCAAAGGCATTAAATATTTTGTTTTCTATTTTTAAAGGTAACCCTATAAATACCAAAATGTCCTTATTTACCGTCGATTCCGCTGTTTTTTTCAGAGCAAAAAGAGCGTCGTTTAATAATTTTTGATTAAAATACAACGAATTAAGATTTACACCCGTCAAACTAAGTTCCGGGAACGAAAGAAGTTCTATTCCGTTCGCAACTGCTTCGTTTATTGCAGAAATTGCAATTTCTGCATTTTTTTTAGGGTTGCAAATATGCATATTCGGCACAATTACCGCACTTTTTACGAATCCGAATTTCATAGTTTTTGCTCCTTTTTTGTTTTTTCACTTATTTTTATAATTTGATTTTACTACTTTTTTTATGTCATTGCAACAATATACAATAAAAAAACGCGAAAATAATTTTCGCGTTTTTTACCATTTTTTTAGTTGTTATTCACCGTAACCGTCGGGATTTTTAAGTTGCCAATTAAGCGAATCTTTACACATATCGTCAAGAGTTTTGGTTGCTTCAAAACCCAAAACCTCTTTTGCATAAGATGGATCCGCATAACATTCGTCTATATCTCCCGGACGACGCGGCATAATCTTATACGGAATAGGTCTGCCGAGCGCTTTTTCAAACGCTTTAACCATATCGAGCACGGAATATCCGACGCCCGTTCCTAAATTCACAATCAATAAACCTGGATTTTCCGCAAGTTTGTTAACTGCCAAAACGTGTCCTTTCGCAAGGTCAACGACGTGAATATAATCTCTAACTCCGGTGCCGTCGTGAGTATTATAGTCGTTTCCGAATACGCCGAGATATTCTCTTTTTCCTACCGCAACTTGCGTAATATACGGGCAAAGGTTATTCGGTATTCCCTTGGGATCTTCACCTATAATTCCCGACTCGTGAGCGCCGATAGGATTAAAATAACGAAGAATCGCTATATTAAACGACTTATCGCTTGCATAAAGGTCTTTTAATATGTATTCGATAAACAACTTTGTGCTACCGTACGGGTTTGATGTGGAAAGCGGGAAATCTTCCTTAATAGGAACGCTTTTCGGTTTACCGTATACGGTTGCGGAAGAAGAGAATACCAAGTTTTTACAACCGTGTTTTCTCATTGCAAACATCAAAACAAGTAAGCCTTCGATATTATTTTCATAATATTCCAAAGGCTTTTGACAAGACTCGCCAACCGCTTTTAAACCTGCAAAGTTAATAACCGCGTCGATTTTGTTTTCAATAAAAATCTTATCCAAAATCGCGGCGTCTCTTATATCGCCTTCATAAAACTTTACCTTTTTGCCCGTTATTTTTTCAACTCTTCTAACCGCTTCGTATTTGCTGTTCGATAAATTATCGATACAAACGACTTCATGTCCCGCATTTAAGAGTTCCACCGTAGTGTGAGAGCCGATATATCCGGCACCGCCTGTTACTAAAACGTTCATATTATTCTCCTTTTTTTAATCTCCGTTTTCTTCAAGTACTTCTAAATATATTTTAAGCGAATCCAGCGTTCGTTTTAACATTTTATGCATTTTTTTAAACGAACCGCGCGCTGCTTGTCTTGTCGCCGCTCCGTGCATATGCTTAACTTTAATTTGATCGTCGTATATAATCTTGGAACCTTTTTTTCTGTTTTGATAGGTAAAAATACTTTCCTCGCAATACATAAAAGTTCTTTCGTCAAAAACCTTTTCTTCCTTTTGTATAAAAGACTTGGAAAGTATGTAACATGCGCCGAACAAATGTGCGTTTTCTCTTCTGCCGACGGAAAGTTCCCTTATCGGCAACGTCGCGTCAGTTGCGTTTAATCTTTTTGCGAAAAACAACTTTTTTTTAATTTTCGTTATCGCATTACCAAAAAACCAAAAAGGATAAAAAAACAATATTTTCCTAAAATGTTTTATAAGTTTTTTTGTTTCTTCTTTATTCCAAGTATCGTCTACGGAAGACGGGTTTTGGTGCAACCCCGAAGCAAGATAAATATCCGGCCCTAAAACATCGAATTTCGTTTCCGAAAAAATTTTTTCAAGAATAGACTCTACGTTTTCCGTTTCTAAAAAAACGTCGTTATTCATTACAAAAATATAATTCGGCGAATATTTTGATTTGGCGTATCTATAACCTAAATTATTGCCTTTTGCAAACCCTAAATTTTTATCCGCACTAATAACAACTAAATCGTCGCTACCGTCTGCAAATGCTTTCAGCCTGTCTCCGCTATCGTTAGGAGAGCCGTTATCGACCACAACGATTTTATAGTCGCAGCCGAACATTTTTTCTCTGACGGATTGGACGCACTTTACCGTTACGTCATAGTCGAAATAGTGAAGCACATTAAAGCAAATCATACCTTTTTCGCTTTAACAAATACCGACAACTTTCAAGAAACGCTTAAATCCTTTATTTCCTTTTTCGTCCTGCTTATATACGGCAGTATTGAAAAGAATATTTTTGCAGATTTCGTTAACTCTTTCCGTTACTTTTTCTTCCGCGATTTCCAAATTATCGGACAATCCTTCGTTCAAAAGCGACTTAATCATATCTTTATGAGCATATAAATAGTTATTCGGGTCGGATAAGTCTGCTTCGTTATAAGCGACGTCTCCGCACAAAATTTCCGCTATCATCCGAAGTTGTTTTTTTAATCTTCCGGGAAGAATGAATAATCCCATCGCCTCTATCAAACCGATTCCTTCTTTTTTGATATTATGATACTCGGGATGAGCGTGATACAAACCTTCGGGATACTCCTCGGTTGTTATATTGTTTCTTAAAATAATATCGATTATGTATTTATTTCCGTCTTTACGGCAAACAGGCGATAAAGAATTATGCGGAACTCCGTCTGTTTGCGCATAAATAAAACATTCTTCATCGGTATATTTTTTCCATTCGTCGATAATGTCGCCCGCAAGATTTTTTATAGACTCTCTGTTTTCGCTTTCCAAACGAATGACGCTGTTATACCAATCAACCATACCTGCCTTAACGTCGGAATATTTCTCACAGCAAAAATATTCTTTTACGGGCGCTTTATGCATAGGCATTAAATGTTCTCCGCCCTGAAAGTGCTCGTGGTTTAGTATTGAACCGCCGACAATCGGCAGAGACGCGTTCGAACCTATCATATAATTCGGGAAGAAATCAACGAAATCCAATAATTTTTCCACCGTTTCCCTTCTTATATCCATTGGAACGTGTTCGGTATTTATCGCAATCATATGCTCGTTGTAATATGCATACGGCGAATACTGAACAAACCAATCTTCCCCGCCCATTTTAAGAGATATCGTGCGAATATTTTCTCTCGCAGGATGAGTAGCGGTGCCCTTAAATCCTTCGTTTTCTTTGCATAACAAACATGCAGGATACTTTTTATCGCTCTTCGGAAGAGATAAAAGTTTTGCTATATCCTTATTGCTTTTTTCCGGTTTGCTTAAATTAACGGTAATTTCAAGATATTTGCTTCCGTCTTGATATTTCCATTTCAAATTTTTCTCGATTGCGGTCTTTTGAACGTAATTGTTCATTATCGAAAGATCGTAAAGATATTTGCAAGCAGGTTCTATTCCTTGCGTTTCTTTTATCTTTAAGAAATCTTCGTTAACTTTTGAGGGTAAAGGCGACAATATTCCCATAATATACGTGCTGTAAAGATTTTGCAAGCCGTCTTCGCACTTACCTCTTTCAATTCCTAACTTTTCAATTTCTTCGACCAATACGTCAGGTACGGTAAGTTGTTCGATATAACTTAAATCGCCCGCGTCTTCGATAGGACAATCTTCTCCGAATTCGCGGAGCAAAATGTTACGCGTATAAATAACGTCACGCTCTTTAAGATGCAAAAATTTAGTCGCGTATTTTAAAAGTTTTTCAGTTAAAAGTTTTCCGTCTACCATTAGTCGTTCTCCTTTTTCCCGTAATATTTTTCAGTTAAAAGTTTTCCGTCTACCATTAGTCGTTCTCCTTTTTCCCGTAATAGTAATATAAATTACATTCCTTTTGGGAATTATATAATTTCCTTGTTCTGTCTGCCTTTTTGCCAAAAAATTTTTCAAAATTTTTCGCACAGGTTATAATATATTTTGACCAACCTTTTTTCGAAAGAGTTTTTTCGCCGAGTTCTTTATAACAAGTTTCCGCCTCTTTTCTGTCAAAAACGCGTTCTCCGTACGGCGGATTACAGATCAACGTTCCGAACTCGCCCGGCAGTTCAAGTTTTTTAACAGGTTTGTTTATGAATTGGATTTTGCCTGCTAACCCGACGTTTCTGGAATGCAATTCCGCTAACTCTATCGCTTTTTTATCCAAATCGCTACCGCAAATTTCAATATTGCGCAAAAGTTCTTCCTTATCAACCGCTTCTTCGATAACTCTTTTTTTTAATTTTTTATCAAAAAAATCCCAATCGTCAAAAGCGAATTTTCTATTTTTCCCGGGCGCGACGTTAAGCGCGACGAGCGCTGCTTCGATAGGAATAGTTCCCGAGCCGCAAAACGGGTCGATCAGCGGACGAGTATAATAATAATCGCTAGATAATACCATCGCCGCCGCCAGAGTTTCTTTAATAGGCGCAATCCAAACCTTATTTCTATATCCTCTTTTATGCAGCGCGTCGCCGGAAAGATTCAAAAGTATTTCCGCTTTATCCTTAAAAACGGAAAAAACTATTTCGTATTTCGCACCGTTTTCTTCGAGACGGAATAAATTATACTTGTTGCAAATTCGATTTACAACGGCTTTTTTAACGATTCGCTGACAAGCGGAAACTGCAAACAACGCACTTTTAACGCATTTCCCGTTAACGATTATTTCGCCGTTTTTATCAATAAATTCCTCAAAAGGAATTTTTTCAACGCCTTCGAACAACTGATCGAAAGTAGTCGCTTCGAACTCGGCAAGTTTCAAATATACTCTTTCCGCACAACGCAAAAATACGTTCAGTCTAACCGCGTCTGACAAGCCGCCTTTTATCTCTATTTTACCGTTTATCGCGGGGCTTTCCGGGTATCCGAGACGTTCAAGTTCTTTTTTTACGTTTTTTTCCAATCCCGAAGCAACAGCCACGGACAAAACGAACTCTTTTTCGCTTTTTGCCACTACACTCGCATCCGCCGTCACATTTTTTCTTTTTTATTATAATATCTAAAAGGAAATATTGCAAGACATTTTTTTAATTACCTCTTTATTTTTTTGCTAAAAAATAAGATATGTTCCGTTAAAATAAAAAAATTATCAAATCGCTTGAAATTCACTCATTTACGTTATATAATGTTTAAAATGGTAAATAATGAAAAAGGAACGCTATGCTATGGAATATTCGTTAAAATCTAAAAAACCGAGTTATATTAAAGAAATTTTGAAAAACGGATACTTTATATACGCGCTTGCGTTGGCTGCAATCATAACTACGATTTGCATTTTCGCAATCGATTTCGGATATTTATCCGTCATAAGAGAATCTTCTTATCTAAAAAATTTTTTAATTGTAGCCGCGGCAATATTTTCAATCGCCGTTTTAATGTATTTTATTTTCAGAGTAAAAACAAAATGCGTTTCGTTTGCGGATTGCTTTGCCAACGCTTTAATCCTTTCATGTTTGGCGGTTGCGGCATATGCTTTTTTCTTCGCAAAAAAGAATTACCCCGTTTTTTATATAATCGTTGGCGGTATTTTTGTAATTTCCCTTTGTTTTTGCATTGTTTTTGCCGTCAGAAGAGAAAAACGCAACGAAAAGAGAGAAATTATTTTCACTTCGAACACTTTGGTCGGTTACTACACGAACGTTTTCAGAAAATATAGATTCCTCGGAATAATTTCCATCTCCCTTCTTACAACATGCGTTTTTTATATGCTGTTTAACGACGGATTTGCGGGAATAACCGTCGAAGTTATCGGCGAAGCGCCGCTTATGCGTTATCTTATAATAGCGTCGCTTACCCTATTCGGCGCATGGCTTGCAATCGACGCCTCTCGTCAGCGCGTGAGCATTATAGACGCATTCTTGTTATCCAATATAGCGGTAATTCCAATAACCTTCGCATTGATATATTTTTCCGACGATTTAAATTCTTCAAAATCGATTTTTTGGGCGATTTATCTCGGAATAATTATTATCGTGTTTTTCGTAAGAATGCTTAGTTTTGACGTTACGGTTAACTATTCCGAAAAAGATAAATCGTCAAAAACTTATTTATCGGCGTTCATTAAAAAAATCAATCCTCTCCTCGTTTTGTCGACCGTAGCGATTATTATAACCGTAGGAGTGTTCTGTTATCTTTCTCAGATATATCGAAACTCGATAATAATCGAAAACGGAAAATTAGTTAACGTCACATTAGAAACTTGGCCACTTACCGCAGTGCTTTTTGCTTGCGACGGAATAACTCTTTTCGGTTTCTTATCCGGCATTTTTGCGGTAAGAGATAAAAAAATAGGGATTGCGGATTTCTTCGTCTGGCAAAATCTGATTTTAGGAATTGCTGCAATTATCGGCATATATTGGATAGAGAACGTAATTTATGCGGTAGCGGCGTGCGTATGGACTTTTATTAATCTGGTTTTACTCGGCATAAGAATTAGAACAGTTAGAAAAAATATTCGTTAAAACAATCGTTTTAGCCCGACCGAAATCGTCGGGCTTTTTGCTTTTAGACAGTTTGCTAAAATATCGAACATATTTTTTCGTTTACCGTTTATTGACAGAGTTTTATTTGACTTTTACAACATATTTTTGTAAAATATTTAAAAACGTTTTTTTGTAAAGGAAAGTTGTTTGAACAATAAGAAAAATTCCGTTAAAAATAAACCGATCGCGTTCAAAAAATTTGATTTGATTTTATTTATAGTGGCAGTTTTGATTACGATTTCGTGCTTTATATTTTCATTCGTCACAAAAAAAAGCGGCACGGATTCATTTTCCGTTTACAAAAACGAAAATCTTGTTTTGACGTTCGATTATTCTTCCCCTGTATTAAAGGTCGAAGAAGAGTATAAAAATCTGACGGAAATAACCGAAATCGAAAGCAAAATCTATATAAAAATCTTTATGGATAAAGATAAAAAAGATTTTAACGTCCTATTTGTAGATCTAAACGAAAAAACCGTAAAAATCACAGAAAGCACTTGCTCTTTAAGGAAAGATTGCGTTCACACTCCCGCCATTAAAAACGGTTCGGGAGTCATAATATGTATGCCGCACGGTTTAAAAATAATTCCTACGGATTCGAGTTATCTTCCCATAGTTACAGGGTAATAATTATGAAAGAGAAAAAAACAACAAAAATAACTCTCGCCGCTATATTATCTTCCGCCGCGCTCTTATCTTTTCTTTTAGAGAACCTTTTCCCTCCGCTATTTATTCCCGGCGCGAGATTAGGTTTATCAAACGTATTTATTCTTTTGGCATTTTATATGTTAGGCACAAAATACGCAATAACGGTTTTTTTGATTAAAGCAATATTAGGCAGCGTTTTTTCGGGGAACGTTTCTTCCGTAATATACTCTTTACCATCTGGAGCGATTTCTCTTATTATAGAATTGTTGCTTTTAAAAACCGAAAAATTCGGCGTCGTTTCCGTGAGCATCCTCGGCGGAATAATAAATCTCACGTTACAAAACGCTACTTTCTGTTTAATAACGAAAGCAACCGAATTCTTTATATACCTGCCTTATCTTGCCTTAATCGGCTGTCTTGCGGGAGCAACCGTCGGATTGACCGTTTATTTTACGACAAAAATTCTACCTGAGAAATATTTTATTAAAATCAACGAAAATACTAACGTCAACTTGGAGGATACACATAGTGAGTATTAGAAAAGGAAAAAATTATCCGTACGGCATACACGTTCCCGATAGAAAATCGCTCTCATGCGACTGCCCTATCGAAGTTATGCCGTCGCCCGAAAAACTTTATATAAGTCTTTCTCAACATATCGGCGCGCCCGCCCTCCCCGTCGTAAATATCGGCGACGAGGTTAAAAAAGGTCAACTTATAGGCGAAGCGAGCGGTGCGATTTCGGCAAACGTTTATTCCTCCGTTTCGGGAAAAGTTGTTGCCATAGAAGACATTCTTAACGGCTTAGGGCAAAAATCAAAGCATATAGTTATACAAAACGATTTCAAAAACGACGAATTGTTTTTCGAGGACGTGAAAGATTTTACCTCTCAATCGCTCGTAGACAGAATAAAACTCGCAGGAATAGTCGGGCTTGGCGGCGCAGGATTTCCTACCGCCGTAAAACTCTCGCCGAAAACACAACTCGATACCTTGGTTATAAACGGCGCGGAATGCGAGCCGTATTTAAATTGCGATTACAGATTGATGATAGAACGAACCGAGGATATATATAGAGGTATAATTTATCTTAAAAACGCTCTTAAAATTCAAAAAGTCGTTGTAGGAATCGAAGCGAACAAACCGCTCGCGATAGAAGCCTTTAAACGTTTTGAAGATTTAGACGTGGTTGTTCTTAAAAAACAATACCCGATGGGTAGCGAAAAACATCTTATATATTGCACTACGGGAAGAAAAGTTCCAGTAGGAAAAATGCCTTTCGACGTAGGCGTTTGCGTTCAAAACATAAAAACGGTTATAGCCTGTTTCGAGGCTATCGAACAAAACAAACCTCTTACCGAAATTGTTTTGACCGTTAGCGGAGAAGGAATAGAAACTCCAAAAAATATTAAAGTGCCGATAGGCACGCCCTATACGGATATCATAAATTATTGCGGCGGCAAAAAAAACAATACCGTTAAAATAATTTCTGGAGGTCCTATGATGGGCAGAGCGGCGGTTTCCTTAAATTTATTCGCAAAGAAAACCGATTCGGGGATCTTACTTTTAACCGACAAGGAAATCTCTGAATTATCGCCCACAAACTGCATAAGTTGCGGCGTTTGCGCGAAAAATTGTCCAATGCGTCTTATGCCGATGTTTATAGAATCCTCTTTTATCGCAGGCGACTATAAATCAGCGGAAAAATACGGAGCGATGAACTGTATAGAATGCGGGTCTTGCGCTTATAATTGTCCTGCAAAAAGGCCTCTCGTGCAAAACATTTCGCACGCAAAACAAAAGATTAAGGAGATGAAACAGAATGGATAACGACAACGTGATTTACAACTATTCGGCATCGCCGCACGTAAAAAATCCGAGAACCACAAAATCCGTTATGATTAACGTTTGCGTGGCTTTAATCCCAGCGTGTGTTATGGGTGTGGTTTATTTCGGGCTTAAAGCGTTATTGCTTTTGGCTTTGGCTTCGATAAGCGCGGTTGCCGCAGAATTTATTTTTTTATTGATAAAAGGCGAAAAATTTAAGGAAATATTAAAAACCTTCGATTTTTCGAGTTTGGTTACCGGAATGTTAATCGGTATGACGATAGGAACGAATTATCCTTGGTACGCTCCCGTTCTCGGAAGTTTTTTCGCGGTTATAGTAGTTAAAATGATTTTCGGCGGAACGGGTAAAAACATCGTCAATCCCGCAATAACCGGCAGAATATTTATCTTTATATCCTTTCAATCAGTCGTTACCGCTTGGCTTGCACCGTCGATAGGTTCCGTAAGCGGAGGCGCACTTTCTACCGAAGCGACCGCACTCGAAGGGTTACTTTCGGCAAACGGCTCGATTTTCCCCAACCTCTCTAATTGGGATTTGCTTTTGGGCACGGGATTAAGCGGATGCATAGGCGAAACCTGTAAACTCGCTTTAATTATCGGAGCGATATATCTTGCGATTATAGGCATTATAGACATAAGTTTACCCATAATTTACGTTGTCGTATGCGGTCTTTTTACCGTTTGTTTGAACGGATTCGATTTCGCATACTTCTTGCCCTCCGTTTTATCGGGCGGCTTAATACTCGGAGCGTTTTTTATGGCAACCGATTACGTAACGACTCCGAACACTAAAATCGGGCAATATATATACTTCGTGCTTCTCGGATTGGTCACGGCAGGTTTAAGACAAGCAACGCACATGGAAACCGTTTCCTTTGCGATACTTCTTATGAACCTTTTTGTTCCGATGTTCGATAAATTTATAGTTCCCAAACCTTTCGGATTTGTTAAACATAAAAAAAACAAGGAGGCAAAATAATATGAGTTTCGTAAAATCGATCTGGGTTAAATGCATATCTTGTCTCCTCGCGATAGCATTAGTTTCCGGCGGTTTACTCGCCATATTGTCTAACGTCTTATACGTTTCCTCAGAAGAAAGAACTTCAAGAGCGATGACAAAAATCTACGGAACGGAAATAGAAGTTAAAGAAGATAATATTATCGTCGATATCGATAGCGACGATCCCGAAAAAAGCAACCCCATAGTTTCCTCTTTCGGAGAAATTGAAAAAATATATAAACTTAACGAAAACGGCGAAAATTTCGATATGGTTTTTCAATCGAAAGGAAGCGGCGGCTACAAAGGCGGCACCATCACTCTATGGGTTAAAGTTGTATTCGAAAACGCAACCGCTAAAAAAATTGACAAAGTAATTTTACAAACCTACGAAAAACAAACGCTTATGAGCAAACTCGGCGGAGATTTTTATTCTAAATTCACCTTAGACGACGTTACGGAAGAATATATAAACGGTAAAATATTCACAAGCGACTCAAAAGACAATAACAACATACAAAATGTAGTTTCAAATGCGTCGATGAGCGCAAACGCCGCGTCTAACGCGGTCAACTGCGTTCTAAATTATATTTGGGGGAATAACTAATGAAAAACGATTATAAAAAAATCGCCGTTGACGGCGTTATTAAACAAAACCCCACGTTAAAATTGGTTTTAGGAACCTGCCCTACCCTTGCCCTAACCACCCTCGCAATGAACGGTATCGGCATGGGACTTGCGGTTACTTTCGTTTTAATTTGCTCAAACGTTTTGGTATCGTTACTGAGAAAAGCAATACCGTCGCAAGTAAGAATCCCTGCATTCGTGCTTATTATAGCGACTTTCGTTACGATAGTAAGGTTAGTTCTTGAAAAATTCATGCCGGATTTATATGATTCGCTCGGATTATATTTACCTCTTATCGTCGTTAACTGCATAATTCTTGCGCGAGCGGAAAGTTTCGCAAGTAAAAACAGCGTTTTGCCGTCCGCTGCCGACGGGCTTTTTATGGGATTAGGTTTTACATGCGCTTTAACGCTTATGGGCGCAGTAAGAGAAATCCTTGGCGCAGGCGCGATTTTCGGCGTTAAACTTTGGGATTTTCAAATTGCGTTTTTCTCTTCGAGCGCAGGCGCGTTCTTTACTTTTGCAATGTTTATAGCAATTTTCAGTTTAATAGAAAACATAATCGCAAAGAAAAACAAACGAAAAAAATTTCTTTTAACGACAGTAGAACTTTCGACGGAAGAAAACGCTACGGAGGATAAATAATATGGCAGAATTTATAATGATTATTGTTTCGGCAGTGTTTATAAACAACTTTGTCGTGGTGCAATTCCTTGGCATTTGTCCGTTCCTCGGCGTAAGTAAAGATATGAAAAGCGCATTAGGAATGGGACTTGCGGTTACGTTCGTTATGACGTTGACGTGCCTTATTACCTATCCTATATACACAATGATTTTAGTTCCGCTCGGAATAGAATTTTTGGAAATTATAGTGTTTATTTTCATTATAGCGGCAATAGTTCAAATGATCGAAATGGCATTAAAGAAATTTTCCCCCACGCTTTACAATGCAATGGGAATTTATTTACCTCTCATAACAACCAACTGCGCCGTTTTGGGCGTTGCCGAACTTGTTATAGACGAAGCGCAAATGATCGGTCTTTTAGGAATAACTTCAATGAATTTAGGCTACGCCGTCCTCTACGGACTGTTCGCGGGCTTGGGATTCACGCTTGCGATAGTGGTTATGAGCGGAATACGCGAAAAAGTTGCAAGACTTCCTATCGCAAAGACGCTTAAAGGATTCCCTATCGCCATGATATGCGCTTGCTTTATTGCTATGGCGTTTTACGTTTTCGCTTTAATTTAAGGAGGAAATTATATGAATTTATTGCTTAGTCCCATTGATTGGGGAACGGTTGGAATAGTTATAGCGATAGTTGCAGTTTTAGCAATAGTATTCGCGGTATTGATAGTTTTAGTTTCCAAATTATGCTACGTCGAAGAGGACGAAAAAGCTTCCGCCATAGCGGAAAATCTTGCCGGAGCAAACTGTGGCGGTTGCGGATACGCAGGCTGCGCGGATTTTGCAAAAGCGTTAGCGGAAGGTAAAGCAGACGTTTCGAAATGCGGCGCGACTTCCCCCGAAAACAAAGCGAAAATAGCCGAAATTTTAGGCATGCCGTTTGTTGCGGAAGAACCGAAGTTTGCCGTAGTTAAATGCGCGGGAGGAAACAACTGCAAAAACAAGTTCGATTATATAGGCAATGAGGACTGCAAATCTCAAATAAAATTTATGAACGGAAAAAAATGTTGCCCCGAAGGCTGTCTCGGCGACGGCACTTGCAGCGCGGTTTGCCCCGACGGAGCAATAAAGATTATAGAAGGAGTTGCGGTTATTGAAAAAGAAATTTGCGAAGCGTGCGGTTTATGTATATCGAATTGCCCGAAAAACCTGATAGAATTCATTCCGCGCTCGGCAAAAATTTTCGTTGCGTGCTCCACTAAATGCCGAGGAAAAGACGTTATGAATAGTTGCAAAGTCGGTTGTATTGGTTGCGGACTATGCGCAAAAAATTGTCCGCAAAACGCCATTTCCATGGTTGACAATCTGCCTGTAATAGATTATTCCAAATGCATAGGTTGCGGATTATGTGCCGATAAATGCCCGAGAAAATGTATTCATAAAATCTAACATACTAAAAAAACTCGTTTTCGTTATTTGCAAAAGCGAGTTTTTTTTGATTTAAAACGGAAAAAACTAAATTAAATTTTCCCAATCGATTTTCTTATCTTTATAATAGAATTCTTTATCTTTATCACTTATATTTCTTATTACTTTACACGGAGAACCGAAAGCGACAACATTGGAAGGAATATCTTTTGTTACCAAACTTCCCGCGCCGATCACCGTATTATCGCCTATGTTTACTCCCGGCAATATAACCGAGCCTGCCCCTATCCAAACATTATTTCCTATCTTTACAGGTAAGTTAAATTGCGCAGATTTTTCTCTTAAAAACGGTTCCACGGGATGCCCCGCCGTTGCTACGGTAACGTTCGGACCGAACATAACGTTGTTGCCGACTATAATTTCGCCGTCGTCTACCAAAGTCAAATTAAAATTTGCATAGACGTTGTTTCCGAAACAAACGTTTTTTCCTACCCAATTTGCGTGAAAAGGCGGTTCAATATAACAATTTTCACCAATTTTACAAAACATTTCTTTAAGCATTTTATTGCGTTTAGCGGTTTCCGAAGGACGAGTCGAATTATAATCGTATAATTTTTCCAAGCATTGCGTTTGCTCTTTTAGAATTTCGTCGTCGTTGCAAAAATAAACAAGACCGTTCTTCATACGTTCGTTCATATTCATAAATCCATCTCGCTTATTAAACTGCCTTGCAAATTTTTTAAAAGAAGTCGACCGTTTTCAAAAATCATATAACTGTTTTCCGAACCGTTTTTCGGCAAAGAAACAGAGCCGACGTTCGCAAAAACGGTTTCGTCTTTTTTTTCGATAAAACCGAAGTGAAAATGGCCGTATATTACCGCGTCGAATTCTGTTTTGGGTTTATTATCTTTATTATAAACGTGCCCGTGAGTTAAAAATATTTTTTTGCCGTTTTCGGATAATATACTGTTTTCAAAAAAATCGAATTTTGAAATCATTTTATCGACTTCGCTATCGCAATTTCCTTTTATAACCAAAAGTTTATCCGTTAAAGAATTGAGTAGTTCCGCAACCTTTAACGGGGCATAATCTTTCGGCAACGGATTTCTCGGTCCGTGATTATATATATCGCCAAGTATAATCAATAAATCAGCCGATTCTCTTTTAAAAATTTCTATAATCTTTTCCGCATAAAATGACGACCCGTGAATATCGCTACAAATCAGAAATTTCATAATCGCTTATCAGTTCCTTTACAATCTCGCTTGCTATCATAATTCCTGCGGCGGCAGGGACAAAAATCATTGACGAAGGAACGCTTTTCCCGTTTGCGGAAAAAACCTTTTCTCCTCGCGGCTTTTCATCGGAAAATACCGTTTTAACACCTTTAATACCGTGTTTTTTTAATTCTCTTCTCATAACCTTTGCCAAAGGACAATCGGTAGTGTTTTCTATTTCGGTTATAGATAATCTTGCAGGATTAAGTTTTCCTGCCGTTCCCATAGATGAAATTACGGGAACTCCGTTTTTCACGCATCTTTCGATAATATCTATTTTTGCGGTTACCGTATCCACCGCGTCGACAACGTAATCGAAAGATTTAAAATCTATTAAAGACGACTTCTCGGGAAGATAAAAAAGTTCCGCGCAATCCACGTTTATTGTCGGATTTATTTCCTTTAACCGTTTTTCCCATTCTCTAACCTTTTTTTGTCCTATCGAAGAATAATTCGCTATAAATTGTCGGTTGATATTACTTTCACAAACGCTATCGTCGTCTATTATAGCAATGCTTCCTATACCGCTTCTTGCCAAGGCTTCTATACACGCGCCGCCGACGCCTCCCGCTCCGAATACGGCTACTTTAGAAGATTGAAGTTTATAAAAAGCGTTTTCGCCTATCAGACCCTTAACCCTTTCAAAGCAATTCATTAAAGCAACGTAATTCCTTTTTCAAGATTGTTTTTAACGGTCTCTTCGCTCCAAACCGAGGCTTGAACCTCGCCTATGTGCATTTTGTTAAGGAAAAACATACAAAGCCTTGATTGGCCTATTCCGCCGCCTATGGTTAAAGGCAAGTTCCCCTCCAAAACGTCTTTACAATACGGGTTATCGAGTTTAGAAAGTTCCCCTTTTTTCTTTAATTGTTTTAAAAGACTTACCCCGTCTACTCTGATACCCATAGAGGAAATTTCAAACGCTGTACCAAGCGACTCATACCATAACAATATATCGCCGTTCAATTTCCAATCGTCGTAATCCGCCGCTCTTCCGTCGTGAGGTTTTCCGTCTTTTAAATCCCAGCCGATTTTATGAAGGAAAACCGCTCCGTACTCTTTCGCGACCGCATTTTCGCGCTCTTTACGAGATAAGTCCGGATATTTTTTTTCAAGTTCGGTTGTAGAAATAAAAAATATCTTTTCCGGTAATTCCCTTTTTAGTTCGGGATATTTCTTTCCGAGTTCTTTTGAAAGTTTTAAAATTACCTTATAAATTTTGTTAACCGTTTCTTTAAGATAAGAAAAAGTTCTCTCGTCTTTATTTATAATTTTTTCCCAATCCCATTGATCAACGTATACCGAATGAAGAGCGTCGAGTTTTTCCTCGCGACGAATGGCGTTCATATCGGTATATAAGCCCGTTCCTTCTTTAAATCCGTATTTGGAAAGAGCCATTCTCTTCCACTTTGCGAGCGATTGAACAATTTCCACTTCTCTATTTAAATCATAAATATCGAATCTTACCGCACGCTCGTGTCCGTTTAAGTTATCGTTTAGTCCCGTTTCGGGGAATACAAACAACGGAGCGGACACGCTGATAAG
>CAYQLN010000001.1:0-2838 GCA_964418455.1 uncultured Christensenella sp. | reverse complement strand
TTCCTTTTCAAAAGTATCTTTTATAAATTTTATCGCTATCTCTGTTTCCAATAACGATAATTTAGAAGCATAGTCCATAGTAAAATTTCCTCTTATTTTATAGCCCCTTCGTAAAGCGGATGTTTTTCTATAAGTTTTTTAACTTCCGCACGAACAAAATCGAAAGCCGATTCTTTTTCGTTGATTATTTTTGTTATCAATTCCGCTATTTTTCTGCAATCGTCTTCCTTAAACCCTCTTGAAGTTATGCTCGGAGTTCCGATACGAATTCCGCTCGTCACAAACGGTTTTTGTTTATCGAACGGAATAGCGTTTTTGTTAACTGTTATATTAACCTCGTCGAGTAATTTTTCAAGTTCTTTGCCCGTTATATCTTTATCCGAAAGGTCTAAAAGCATTAAATGGTTATCGGTTCCGCCTGAAACCAACTTCACGCCAAGTTCGATAAATCTTTCGCTCATAGCCTTGGCATTCTTTAATATTTGAGTTTGATATTTCTTAAATTCCGGTTTTAACGCTTCTCCGAGCGCGACCGCTTTGCCTGCTATAACGTGCATTAAAGGTCCGCCTTGCGTTCCGGGGAAAACCGCTTTATCTATAAGTTTCGCGTATTGTTCTTTACACAGAATCATACCGCCTCTCGGTCCTCTGAGAGTTTTATGAGTAGTGGTCGTAACAAAATCGGCATACGGAACAGGGCTGGGATGCAAACCGGTCGCCACAAGTCCTGCGATATGCGCCATATCAACCATCATATATGCGCCGACTTTATCGCAAATTTCTCTTATCCTTTTAAAATCTATTATTCTCGCATAAGCGCTTGCTCCGCAAACTATTATTTTAGGCTTTACTTCTATCGCCTGTTTTTCCAAATCGTCGTAGTCGATCGTTCCGGTCGCCTCGCTAACTCCGTATCCGACGGAGTTAAAATATTTACCCGATACCGTTACAGGACTTCCGTGAGTCAAATGTCCGCCGTGCGCAAGGCTCATTCCCATAATCGTATCTCCCGGATTGAGCACCGCGAAATACACCGCAAAATTAGCATTTGCTCCGCTGTGAGGTTGAACGTTTGCATGTTCTGCACCGAAAAGTTTTTTAGCGCGTTCTATTGCGAGTTTTTCTGCAATATCAACATATTGACAACCGCCGTAATAACGGTGTTCGGGATACCCTTCCGCGTATTTATTAGTCAAATGACTGCCGACTGCCAACATTACGCTTTCGCTAACGAAGTTTTCGCTTGCAATAAGTTCTATATTATTTTTTTGTCTTGCAAGTTCAAGGTCTAAACTTTCATAAAGTTCAGCGTCGTTTTCCTTCAAAATGCTAAAATCAATCATCTCTTTTCTCCTACGTTATTTATTTTTTTAATATTATAAATTTTCGTTTGCAGACGGACGTTCTTCGACGGAAAGTATAACGGAAGTAAATCCGCTCAGATTTTTTAGTTTTTTATCCGTAACTGCCAAAACGACAAACCATAAAATTATCAATACAATCGCTATAATCGGAATAAGTATTTCGTTTTTTAATAGGAAAATACCGACCAAAACCGAAACACCTATTAAAATTATGGGAATTAAAAAAACAAGCAGCGCGCCCAAAATTTTACCGTTTTCTTTACGCTCTATCTTAACGACATCGCCTTCTTTTGCGCCTATTTCGTTTGAACAACGAACTTCCATTTGGCTTGCGTTTTTGGGAAAAGCGCACATTCCGCATTTACTGCACTCGTCTTTTTTAGAAATTACAACGGTTGCGTTTTTACTATCCGTTTTTTTTACTATGCCTATTTCCCGCATCTATTTTACTATCCTTTTATTTAAGTCTTTAAAGGATATTTCTTCTTCCTTTCCGCTATCCATTTCTTTTAATTTAACCGTTCCGTTAATTAATTCGCTATCGCCGATAATCACAACTTTTTTTGCGCCTATTTTATCCGCGTATTTAAATTGTGCTTTAATGCCTCTTCCTTTAAGGTCCAGATCGCATATCACACCGAGTTTTCTCAAAGAATGTGCAAGTTCAAACGCTTTATCGCAAGCCGCTTTTCCCATTGTGGCGAAATATACTTCCGGGACTTTGTTTTCGCCGACGTAAGCGTCAACGCTTTCCATAAGCAACAATAATCTTTCTATTCCCAAAGCAAACCCTATTCCGGGAACTTTTGCTCCTCCGAGTTGCGAAACGAGTCCGTCATATCTGCCTCCGCCGCAAACGGTGCCTTGCGCGCCTATATTGTTTGAAACAAACTCGAAAACGGTTCTCGTATAATAATCTAATCCGCGAACTATGCCTGAATCTATTTCATAATCCACGCGGCAGATTTTTAAAATTTCTTTAACCCTGTCAAAGTGATCGTTACATTCATCGCACAAAAAATCAAGTATGCTCGGCGCGCCTTTATTTAATTCTTTACATTCCTCGTTTTTGCAATCGAGAATTCGCATAGGATTTTTATCTAAGCGTTCTCTGCATAAAGGACAAAGTTTATCTACGTTCTTTTCGAAATACGCTTTTAACGCCGCTTGATATTTTGCTCTGCAATCTTTGCAACCGATACTGTTTATATAAAGGGTTAAATTTTTAATTCCGAGTTTATTGAAAAACGTTTTTGCAAGCAAAATCGCTTCCGCGTCGGTTTCGGGAGTATCCGCTCCCAAAAACTCCACTCCGAATTGATGGAATTCGCGTAACCTTCCCGCTTGCGGACGTTCGTAACGGAAACATTGGGTAATATAAAAGAGTTTAAGCGGTAACACGCTGTTTGCAAACCCGTTTTCTATAAAGGCCCTCGCAACGCCGGCAGTTCCCTCCGGCTTTAATGTGATACTT